>NZ_BAAAQN010000019.1:0-159271 GCF_039531695.1 Catenulispora yoronensis | reverse complement strand
CCCCGCCCCTCCACACGCCCCCCACTCCCAGGCGGCCGCTCCAACGAAACAGCAGCCAACACATCCAAGATCCCCGCCCCATACCGCGCATCCCGCACAGCCCCATGCATATCAGCCGGCTTATCAGCAGTAGCCTCCAAAGCCGCCACCACCTCCCCAGCCGTCCACCCCGGATGCGCACTCCTCACCAAAGCCGCAGCCGCCGAAACATAAGCCGTAGCCTCCGAAGTCCCATCCGAATACCCCACCCTCCCCCGATTATCATCCCGCAAAATATGCACCCCAGGCGCCACCAAATCAACATCATCCCCCCAATTAGACCGATCCCACACCCGCCCCGAACTATCAATAGCCCCGACACCCACAACACCCGGCCAAGCCGCCGGATAGTACTGCCGCGAGGTCCCATCGTTACCAACAGCCGCAACAACGATAATGCCTCTAGACTTGGCGCGCATGATTGCATTATAGATTTCCGGGTCGTTGGCGGTGCTGGTTAAAGCTAGGTTGATAACCGTCGCATGGTTCGTGATCGCATAGTTAATTGCAGGTGTAATTCCGAAGACCAATCCGGCGCCCGGGCCATCAGATGCCTTGATTGGAAGGATGCGAGCCTCGGGTGCTAGGCCGTAAATTCCGTTCTGATTTGACCGTTTGACGCCTGCGATTAGACTGGCCTCGCCCGTGCCGTGGCCGTACTCATCGACATCAATGCGGCCGTCTCCAATCGAAGCGGTAGTCGACATGTTAGAGAAGTCGGCGCCTGCTAGTAGATTCAGAGACAGGTCGGCAATGGGCTCTACACCTGTATCCACTACAGCGATAGTTTGATGCGCGCCGCGTGTAGTGCTCCATACATCGGTCGCCCTCAGGAACTGTAACGCCCACTGATTTTGTGGGTTGAATCCAGTTGTGGAGATAAGAGGGGCAACCAGCGGAAGTACTATGAGCGCTTGAACCAGTCCGGCGTTAGGATACCGTCTGCTGGTGCGGCGATTGTTTCGGAGACCCATACGCTCTTTCGTTCTGTGAGGTATGCGGGGCGGGGGTTGCGGTTCCCTCTCCCATGCCCTGCTGATCCAATGACTCCGAACGAGGGTGGAATCATCCCCGGTTCCTGTTGGGCGTCGATTTTAACGACTCTGTGACGACTTGTCGATTGAGCTCCAATCGCCGCGGCTGCGTGGTCGCTTTGGCCGGATGAGAGATAGCTCGCCGTGGGCGTCATATCGGTAGGTTGGCGAATTCCTCTTCCATCCACGGTCATCTTGTTAATGCTCTCTGCGGGCCCACTCGGTGAGCTGACGGCTGTGCTGTTGTTGGGGCTGTAGTTATAGTGTGGACCAGGCTCAGGAGTGACAGTGCTATAAATGGGCCAGCCTTCATGGGTATAACTCTCATGCTGCTGAGTCGACGCATACATCCCGTCAGGACTGCTTTCTTTGTGCACTTCCTTAGTTGGGTCGAGGCCTACTTCTCGCGGGGTCTGCTCTCCCGGATGACTATCGATCTCACTCTTTGATAATGTGTGACTTGGGTTGCGATTTGACCACTGACTGCCTTGTTCGACGGTGAAGCTAGTGACTTGCGTGGTTTGTTCTTCTGGGGCGCCGGGATGACTAAAAGCGGGATCGAGATGGGAACCCCTCTCCGACCCTACTTTGAGGCCCGCGATGCCACTATTTACATTAGTGAAAGACTCTACTTTCAAGTACTCTTTAGCTTGCTTAAGTGTCATTGGCGTGCTTGCGATTAGAGTGGAGCTATTGGGTTTTCTATTCTCCTCGGCTTCATACTTAGCAGATGGGGGCGGAGTGTTTCGGGCTTGCGGGGAGTTGGATCTAGTGACCCTATCTGTAGGGGCTTGGTTACTTTCGACTCGCGGATTTAACGTGGAGAACTGTGTTTGATTCTCTTCCGCAAAATTCTCTCCACGTAGTGAAGTCGATGCCGCGAGTTGGCTCCGTGTTTCCACGTATTGCGCAGCGATACCATTGACAACTTGTACTGCCTGCTCGCGCGCCGACTGGTAAGCAGCATCTTGTCGAGCTGCCTCCAGCGCTTCCATTGAAGTGGCCGGCCGGTCGATTACAGCAGTTACACCCGGATCGGGAAGTTCGGGAATATTTGCCATCTGATGTTGCTGTTCGGCAACGATAGTTGCGCAGCGGCTTACCGCGGTTGCAGCGGCTAGGGCGCTGTCTTGAAAGTCTTGGGCTTCTGTTGCGGCGCGGCGGAGGGTGGCGGCTGCTTGGTCGGCGGCGGGGCCTTTCCACCAGTTGGGGAGGTCGGATTGGGCGCGGGTGAGGAGGTCGGCTACTTCGGCTACGCGGGTGGCTAGGTGGTGGAAGGTGTCGGGCATGGCTTGGAGGGTGGTTAGTTGGGGGGAGGTGGCTAGGGTGCGGAGTTCGTTGAGGGTGAGGTGGGAGTAGTTGAAGGTGGGTTCGGTCATGGGGTGGTGACTTTGGTGGCGGCTGTGGCGGTGGCTTCGTCGGCTGCTGTGTAGGTTGCGTGGGTGCGTTCGGCGGCTGTGGTTATGGCTGTGATGGTTTCTTGGATTTGGTGGTACCAGGCTTCGAGGCGGTGGACGGTTTCGGTGTGGGTGTCGCCCAGGGGGTCGGCCTCGGCCAGTAGTCCATATACATATGACGCGGTGTCGCCTTTGGTGGTGCGCCACGCCGCGGGGCCGAGGTGGAGGCGGGGGTCGATGGTGGGCCAGGTGTGGGAGTGGGGGGCGGTGAGGGTGGTTTCGAGGTCGGCGAGGGTGCGGCGGAGGGCGGCGAGGTGGTCGAGGCAGACGTGGAAGTCGTAGTTGGTGGTCATGGGGGCGTCCTCCTGAGGAGTGGAGAGGAGGGAGGGGGCGGGAGGATGTTGGTGGGCCGTGGCGGCCTATTGAGGCATATGGGTGTTATGGGTGATATGAGAGATACGGGACGTCGGGGGTGGTTGGCAATAGCTCTGCGGGTGGTTGCGGAGGGCCGCATAGCCAAAGAGTTGAAGGGGTGTTGAAGCGCCGGCTGGGTGAAGGAGCGGGGAAATGCCGCGCGCTGGGTAACGGGGGAGTGGGGAGCAAGCGACCGACACGCCGCTGCAGAGGTCGGTCGCCAAGCCGTCGGCCGGCCGGCAAGCAAGCCCGCCCCCGCCCACCCCGCAAAACCCCCACCAGAACGGTGGTACCGTAAACACTCGGCCGCGAGCTGGTGAAGTCCCCCGTGTAGACGACCGGGGGCGCTGGGCGGTCGGATCGCATACCTGACGAGGAGTGACGCGTGTCTCTGGACGCAGCCACCAAGAAGAAGATCATTGAGGACTACGGCACCAAGGCCGATGACACGGGCTCCCCGGAGGTGCAGATCGCTCTGCTGACCTACCGCATCAACGAGCTCACCGAGCACCTCAAGTTCCACAAGCACGACCACCACAGCCGTCGGGGTCTGCTGCTGCTCGTCGGTCAGCGGCGGCGGTTGCAGGGCTACCTGCAGCGGACCGACATTGTGCGGTACCGCGCGCTGATCGAGAAGCTGGGCCTGCGCCGCTAGTCGGTTCGGGAGTGTTGACGGGAGCGGTCCGTGGTCACGGACCGCTCCTGTTGCGTACCCGCTGCGCACATGGGCGGCCCAAGCTGCCGACTTTTCCGGTTAGAGTGGGTACCGGAAAAGTTCAAGACGTTTTAGGGAACTGAAGAGGCACTGCGCGAGTACGACCTGGCGTCTAAGTGGCCGGTTGGGCGCCGATCTTCGGTAGTGGCCTTCGGGACGGATGTGCCCCGGGGGCTTCGATCGAAGACCGGGCCGCCACACGGCGGCGTCAGCACCGACAGAGCCGCGTCCTCTTCAGCTCGCCATCGAACTGAGGAGTACCTCTTGTCTGAGGGTGTTTTCACCACCGAGGCCGTTATCGACAACGGTCCCTTCGGCACGCGGAGCGTGCGTTTCGAGACCGGCCGTCTGGCTCGCCAGGCCGCGGGGTCGGTCGTCGCTTATCTGGACGACGAGACGATGGTGCTCTCGGCCACCACCGCCTCCAAGTCGCCGAAGGACTCGCTCGACTTCTTCCCGCTGACGGTGGACGTCGAGGAGCGCATGTACGCCGTGGGCCGCATCCCCGGCTCGTTCTTCCGGCGGGAGGGCCGGCCCAGTGAGGACGCGATCCTCACCTGCCGGCTCATCGACCGTCCGCTGCGTCCGTCCTTCGCCAAGGGCCTGCGCAACGAGGTGCAGGTCGTGGCCACCGTCATGGCGCTGAACCCGGACCACCTGTACGACGTCGTGGCGATCAACGCCGCGTCCGCGTCGACGCAGCTGGCCGGCCTGCCGTTCTCCGGCCCCATCGGCGGCGTGCGGGTCGCGCTGATCCAGGACCGCTGGGTCGCCTTCCCCACCCACACCGAGCTGGAGGAGGCCGTCTTCGACATGGTCGTCGCCGGCCGGGTGCTGGACGACGGCGACGTCGCCATCATGATGGTCGAGGCCGAGGCCACCTCGCAGACCGTGGCCCTGGTGGCCGGCGGCTCCACCGCCCCCACCGAGGAGGTCGTCGCCGACGGCCTGGAGGCCGCCAAGCCCTTCATCAAGGCGCTGTGCGTCGCCCAGCAGGAGCTGGCCGCCTCCGCCGCCAAGGAGACCGCGGAGTTCCCGCGCTTCCTGGACTACCAGGACGACGTCCTGGAGGCGGTCTCCGCCACCGCCAAGACCGAGCTGGCCGCCGCGCTCACCATCGCGGGCAAGCACGAGCGCGAGGAGGAGCTGGACCGCGTCAAGGCGCTGGTCGTGGAGAAGCTCGCGCAGCAGTTCGAGGGCCGCGAGAAGGAGATCGGCGGCGCCTTCCGGGCGCTGACCAAGAAGCTGGTGCGCGAGCGCATCATCCGCGACCAGGTGCGCATCGACGGCCGCGGCGTGCGGGACATCCGCCCGCTGTCCGCCGAGGTCGAGGTGGTCCCGCGGGTCCACGGCTCGGCGCTGTTCGAGCGCGGCGAGACCCAGATCCTGGGCATCACCACGCTGAACATGCTCCGCATGGAGCAGCAGCTGGACACGCTGAACCCCGAGACGCGCAAGCGCTACATGCACAACTACAACTTCCCGCCGTACTCCACCGGCGAGACCGGCCGCGTGGGCTCGCCCAAGCGCCGCGAGATCGGCCACGGCGCCCTCGCCGAGCGCGCCCTGATCCCGGTCCTGCCCGCCCGCGAGGACTTCCCCTACGCGATCCGGCAGGTCTCCGAGGCGCTGAGCTCCAACGGCTCCACCTCGATGGGCTCGGTCTGCGCCTCGACCATGTCGCTGCTGAACGCCGGCGTGCCGCTGCGCGCCCCGGTGGCCGGCATCGCCATGGGCCTGGTCTCCGCGGAGATCGACGGCAAGACCGAGTACGTCGCGCTGACCGACATCCTCGGGGCCGAGGACGCCTACGGCGACATGGACTTCAAGGTGGCCGGCACCAAGGAGTTCGTCACCGCGCTCCAGCTGGACACCAAGCTCGACGGCATCCCGGCCTCGGTGCTGGCCGCCGCGCTGAAGCAGGCCAAGGACGCCCGCCTGCACATCCTGGACGTCATGATGGAGGCCATCGACGTCCCGGACGAGATGAGCGAGTTCGCCCCGCGGATCATCACGGTGAAGATCCCGGTGGACAAGATCGGCGAGGTCATCGGCCCGAAGGGCAAGATGATCAACCAGATCCAGGAGGACACCGGCGCCGAGATCACGATCGAGGACGACGGCACGATCTACATCGGCGCCGCCACCGGCTCGGCCGCCGAGGCCGCGCGGGCCACGATCAACCAGATCGCCAACCCGCAGATGCCCGAGGTCGGCGAGCGCTACCTGGGCACCGTGGTGAAGACCACGACCTTCGGCGCGTTCGTCTCGCTGATGCCCGGCCGCGACGGCCTGCTGCACGTCTCCCAGCTCAAGAAGCTGGCCGGCGGCAAGCGGGTGGAGAACGTCGAGGACGTGGTCAAGGTCGGCGACAAGCTCCAGGTGGAGATCGCCGAGATCGACTCGCGCGGCAAGCTCTCCCTGATCCCGGTGCTGCCGGAGGGCGAGGGCGACGCCGCCGAGGCCAAGGCTGCCGAGGCGAAGGCCGAGTAACAGCCTTGTACCCGGTTGAGACCCTGATCGCCGGGCAGAACGGCAACGGCACTGTGCGCCGTACCGTCCTGCCCGGCGGTCTGCGCGTGGTCACCCAGACCATGCCCTCGGTGCGCTCGGTGACGTTCGGCATCTGGACCGGCATCGGCTCGCGCGACGAGCACCCGGAGGAGTCCGGCGCCACGCACTACCTCGAACACCTGCTGTTCAAGGGCACGGCGAAGCGCTCCGCGCTGGAGATCTCCGCGGCCATCGACGCCGTGGGCGGTGAGATGAACGCCTTCACCGCCAAGGAGTACACCTGCTACTACGCGCGGGTGCTCGACGCCGACCTGCCGCTGGCCATCGACGTGATCTGCGACCTGGTCACCTCGGCGCTGATCCGGCCCGAGGACGTGGACTCCGAGCGCAACGTCATCCTCGAAGAGATGGCGATGACCGAGGACGAGCCCGCCGACCAGATCCACGACGAGTTCGCCTTCGCCCTGCTGGGCGACTCCCCGCTGGGCCGCCCGATCCTGGGCTCGGTCGAGTCGGTCAACGCCCTGACCCGGGACGCCATCGCGGAGTACTACCACTCCCACTACACCGACGACCACCTGGTGGTCTCGGCGGCCGGCAACCTGGACCACGACGTCGTGGTGGCCCTGGTCGACCAGGCCTTCGCCGCCGCGCGCGGCACCCGGGACCCGGACCGCTCGCCGGTGGTGCCGCGGATCGGCGGCGACGCCGGCACCGCGCACGCCGGTCTGCGCCTGCTGTCCAAGCAGACCGAGCAGACGCACGTCGTGCTGGGCGTGCCCGGCGTGGCCCGCACCGACCGCCGCCGCTACCCGCTGGGCATCCTGTCCACGGTCCTGGGCGGCGGCATGTCCTCCCGGCTGTTCCAGGAGGTCCGGGAGAAGCGCGGCCTGGCCTACTCGGTGTACAGCTTCTCCACGCACCACGCCGACTGCGGCATGTTCGGCGTCTACGCCGGCTGCCAGCCGGAGAACTTCACCGAGGTGCTGAAGATCTGCCGCGACGAGATCGCCAAGGTCGCCGAGGACGGCGTCACCGAGGAGGAGCTGCGCCGCGGCATCGGCCAGGTGCGCGGCTCCACGGTGCTCTCGCTGGAGGACACCGGCTCGCAGATGACGCGCATAGGGAAGAACGAGCTCGTCTACGGCGAGCACCTCACCGTCGAGGAACTGCTGGCCCGCGTGGAGGCGGTGACAGTCGACGACGTCAAGGCGGTGGCCGCGGACTTCCTCCGGCAGCCGCAGGCTGTCGCGGTCATCGGCGACTACGAGGACGCCTCGTCGTTCGCGGGGGTCCTGGACGGGACGGAAGGGGTGTCGCTGTGAGCGCCGCGCTGGAGCAGGCTGTCGTGAAGGTCGCGGTGTTCGGGGCGGCCGGCCGCATGGGCCAGGCGGTGTGCCGGGCCGTGCAGGAGGCCCCGGGCCTGGAGCTGGTCGCGCAGATCGACGTCGACGACGACCCGCGGCGCGCGGTCGAGGCCGGCGCCGAGGTCGCGGTCGATTTCACCCACCCCGGCGTGACCATGCAGAACATCGCGTTCTGTGCGAGCAACGGCATCGACGTCGTGGTCGGCACCTCGGGCTTCGACGAGGCCCGCCAGGCCGAGGTCCGGGCGCTGCTCGACGGCGGCGATGGCGGTCATGGCGGCGATGGCGGCGACGGCGGTCACGGCCGCTCGACCCGGGTCCTGGTGGCCCCGAACTTCTCCATCGGCGCCGTGCTGATGATGCGCTTCGCCGCGGCCGCCGCGCCGTACTTCGAGAGCGTCGAGATCGTCGAGCTGCACCACCCGGACAAGGTCGACGCCCCGTCGGGGACCGCGACCCGCACCGCCGAGCTGGTCGCCGAGGCCCGCGCGGCCGCGGGCAGCGCTCCGATGCCCGACGCGACGCTGCGTTCATCGACATCTCCTGCGCTCGACGGAGCCCGCGGCGCCGCCGTGGACGGCGTCCCGATCCACTCCGTCCGGCTGCGCGGCCTGATCGCGCACCAGGAGGTGCTGCTCGGCTCGGTCGGCGAGACGCTGACCGTCCGGCACGACTCGCTGGACCGCGCCTCGTTCATGCCGGGCGTGGTGCTGGGCTGCAAGAAGATCGCGACGCTGCCGGCCGGGTTGACCGTCGGCCTCGACGCGCTGCTGGACCTGTAGGACCTGTAGGAATTCCCGCACGGCATCGTTAGGCACCCTCATGCGCAACCGCACCACGGCCCTGGTCCTGGTCGTCATCCTGTGCTTCTACCTGCTGCTGGCCGTCCAGCGCGGGGTGTGGCTGGTGGCGACCGGCAAGCCGGTGCTGGTGCTGTTCGGCATCGGGGTGCTGATGCTGCCGGTGGTCGGGGCCTGGTTCGTGGTCACCGAGGTGCGGATCGGCAACGCCTCCTCCCGCCTCGGGGCCCGGCTGGAGGCCGAGGGCCGGTGGCCGACCGACGAGATCCCGACCCGGCCCTCGGGCCGGCCGGACCTGGCGGCCGCCGACGAGATCTTCGCCGAGCGCAAGGCCGAGGTCGAGGCCGATCCCGAGGACTGGCGCGGCTGGTACCGGCTCTCGCTGGCCTACAACGACGCCCGGGACCGGCCACGGGCCCGCAGGGCCCTGCGCCGGGCGATCGAGCTGGACCGGCAGCACAGGACCGCCCCGAACTCCGCCCTGAACCCTGCCCCGAACTCCGCCCCGAACTCCGCCCCGAACTCCGCCCTGAACCCTGGCCGGGACGCCGACGGCACCGCGCCGGACGGCGACCGGGACGCCGAGGCCGCCCGGAACCGCCAGCACAGCTGACGCGATCCGGCCATCGGACCTCCCTCGTATCGACAGTGCCCTGATACCGGGCTACTGTCCCACCCGCTGACGCCCAGGTCAGTGACCGGCCCATCGCTGCCAGTGATCAGCGTGGTCGGTCCCGGCGTTTTCGGGAGGAACTGTGAGGCTCAGACGCAAGTGGCCCGTCATCATCGGGCTTGTCGCGCTCGCCGCGTTCGCGGCGCCGTTCGCCAAGGCGGACCAGCGGACGCCGATCGCGTCCCCGGCCGCCCGGTCGGCGGTGAAACCCCTGGACTGCTCCACCAACCGCGCCATGTGCACCGAGGTCGACGACAGCGAGTTCGTGTTCGGGGAGGACCACTACGTCGGCCACGACGAGCCGGCGAACCTGTTCTACAGCGACACCCCGGGTGCGGGTAACGACAACACCTACTTCCTGCGCCTGCCCAAGGACCCGCCGCAGCAGCCGGTGCAGGACGGTTCCGGCTCCAGCTGGAACTTCCAGCTGCATCCGGCGTTCTGGTTCGGCATGGCGATGTGCGACGACCAGTCGGCGCCGGCGCCCGGCGCGAACGCGGCGTGCCGGCCCGACAGCGACAGCAACATCTACACCGACACCGACGTGAACTCGCCGCACTACATCGGCAAGCACCCCGGTGCCGGCTTCATGGAGATGCAGTTCTACCCGCCCGGCTGGGTGCCGTTCCCGAACGGCGTCAGCTGCGACCCGACCAAGTGGTGCGCCGCGCTGAACATCGACAGCTTGTCGCTGAACTACAACACCGGGACCTTGAACAACGCCGACTGCCTGAACAAGGCCGGCGAGGAGTACGTGAACTACGCGTTCCTCACCAACAGCGGCGCGGCCACTACCCCGGCCGACCCGACCAACAACGACCGGTTCACCGTCGACCCCGCGCACGACGCCTTCTACAGCTCCGGCGACGTGCTCAAGGTCCACATGTTCGACACCTCGGCCGGGTTCCGCGTCGAGGTCACGGACGTCACCCAGCACCGGGTCAGCTCGATGACGGCCTCGGCGGCCAACGGCTTCGCGCAGGTCGCGTTCCAGCCCGCCGCCACCACCTGCCAGACCGTCCCGTCGGCCTTCCACCCGATGTACTCCACCTCCAGCGAGGCCACCCGCGTGCCGTGGGCCGCGCACGGCTACAACATCGCCTTCTCCGACGAGATCGGCCACTTCGAGTACTGCGCCGCCGCCGATCCCGGCACCGGCAACTGCACGCAGGCCGCCGGAGGCGACGGCACCGTCGACGCCGACGACAACTTCTGCTTCAACCCGTCCGACTCGGTACTGGTGAAGATCGGGGGATGCGTCGGCGAGGCCCCGACCGACGACGACTACGACGGGGTCTCCTACACGAAGGCCTGGCCGGGCAGCGGCGGCACTACACCGACTCCGGACCCGATCGCCTTCAGCAGCCCGTTGATCCACGGGACCCGGAACTTCGAGCGCTCGGCCTTCGAGACCGACCTGCCGCGGATCGAGGACAACGACACCCTGCCGCTGCCCTGCAACCGGCAGACCGGCGTGAACTGCGTGAATCCGCCGCCCGGATCGCAGTTCTACCCGATCTTCGTCACGCACCAGCTCAACCCGGCGGCGTGCGTGTGGCAGGAGGGCGGGCCGGCGATCCCCGGCGCGTCGAAGACCTTCGGCGGGACGTCGCAGGCCGAGTTCGGGAGCCTGCTTCCGCTGTCGTATCCACGCCCCGGCGGCCCGACGACCGTCTACAACAACTTCCGGCGGGTGCTGCCGTCCAACCCGTGCTCGGCGCTGCCCGGCGAGGCGTTGGGAGCGTTGATGGGGCACAAGCTGTAGCGGGGGCCAGGTGAAACGGCGCGGCGGGCCGGATCCGTCCAGGCCCGCCGCGCCGTCGGCCTCAGGGGCCGCTGCGCCTAGATGATCGCGGTCGCCTCGACCTCGATCAGCGCGTCCGGCAGGAACAGGCTGGAGACCTCGACCGTGGTGCTGGTCGGCGGGGTGAGCCCGTCGAGGAACTCGGCGCGGACGTCGCCGTATTCGCTGATCCGCGAGATGTCGGTCAGGAATGTGCGCAGGTTGATGACATCTTTGTAGGTCGCGCCGTACGCTGCGAGCACTTGGCCGATCAGCTCCATGACGCGCCGCGACTGCGCGCGCATGTCGTCGACACCGACGATCTGGTGGTCGTCGCCCCAGGCCACCTGGCCGGCGAGCATCAACAGGGTGCGCTCGCCGAGCGGGACGACGGCGACGTTGGAGAAGGCTTTGTGCGGCGAGCTGGGCACACCGGCGGGGTTGTCGAGGGTGAAGTTGCTCATGGCCCGAAGGTATTTTCCGCACCGTGATACCACTAGCGAATAGTTGGCATGGTTGCCATTCCTGAGTCGCATGGATCGGCGTTAGCATGGCCGGTCATGGACACCGCGTTGCTCGAAGTCTTCCTGGAGGTCGCGCGGCGCGAGTCGTTCACGGCGGCGGCCGCGCCGCTGGGCTTCACGCAGTCCGCGGTGTCCCGACAGATCGCGACGCTGGAGGCGGCCGTCGGCGCGCCGCTGTTCGACCGGCTCCCACGGGGCGTACGGCTGACCGAGGAGGGCCGGGCCCTCCTGCCCCACGCGGAGGCCGTCGTGGGCCGTCTACGGGCCGCTGTGGGCGATGTACGGGCTGTGCGGATACTGGGCGGCGGGCGGCTGCGGCTCGGAGCGATCCCGACGGCCGAGATGGCGTTGGTGCCGCGAGCGATCGCGGCGTTCCGGCGGGCGCACCCGGGCGTGGCCGTGACGCACGCCGAGGGGCTCACCAGAGGACTGACTGCGGCGCTGCGGGCGGGGGACCTGGACCTCGCGGTCATCGGGACGCCGGATCCGGAGCCGGTGTTCGAGGGCGTACGGCTACGGCGCCTGATGGGCGATCCGCTGGCCGTCGCGCTGCCGGTCGGACACCGGCTGGCCGGCCGGGACGTGGTGCGGCTGGCCGACCTCGCCGGCGAGAACTGGATCGCCGGGCAGGCGCGGCCGGAGGAGACGCTGATCGCCGGTGTTCGGATCGCGCAGGACAAGAGCCTTCGAGGACGGGCTGCCGAAGCCGGCGCCGCCACCCGCGATGCCCAGGAGCCGGACGCGGCGTTCCGGCCGGTGATCGACTACGTGGTGCTGGAATGGGCGGCGAAGCAGGGCTTCGTCGCCGCCGGGCTGGGAGTGACGCTGATCCCGTCGCTCGCGGCCGCGGCCGTGCGGTCCGACGTGGTGGTCGTGGCGCTGGATCCCGAGGAGGTGGCTCCTCGGTCGGTGTTCGCGGCCACGCCGGAAGGGGTCGCGGACAGCGCGGCGGTGACGGCCTTCTTGAAGCTGCTGACGCCGATCCGCTGAGGTCGGCCCCGGGAAGACGGCTCGGACCCGGCCGGGAGCGCACCGTTCGGTGCCCGGTGACCGGTCCGAAATCCGCCGGTATCGGCCGTGCCGGGAGTGGAGCATTGAGGCATGCACACCGAACCCGGTATCAAAGTCCTGTACTTCGGAACCCCGGTCGTCCTCATCACCACGCGCAACGAGGACGGCACTGCCAATATCGCCCCCATGTCCTCGGCCTGGTGGCTGAGCAACAACGCGATGCTGGGCCTGGGGAACCACTCGCAGACCGCCATCAACATCGCCCGCGAGGGCGAGTGCGTCCTGAACCTGCCGTCCTCGGACATGGTCGAGTACGTCGACCGGATCGCCATGACCACCGGCAACCCGCAGATCTCGGCGCACCGGCTGGAGCAGGGGTATCGCACGGTCCGCGACAAGTTCGGCCTGGCCGGCCTCACCGAGCAGGCCTCGGACCTGGTCGCCCCGCCCCGGATCCGGGAGTGCCCGATCCAGATGGAGTGCCGCCTCACCGACGGCCACCCGATCGGCGCGGGGGCCCGGATGACGGCGTTCGAGGTCGAGGTCCTGCGCACGCATGTCGAGGAGCGGCTGGTGATACCCGGCACGCACTACATCGACCCGGTGGCCTGGGATCCGCTGATCATGAAGTTCTGCGAGTTCTTCGGCGGGGGAGTGCCGGTGCACTCCTCGAAGCTCGCGGTCGGCTGGCAGATGCCGCACCGGCTGGGGCCGGCCGCCGAGCAGCCGGCCCTCAGTGGGTCAGCGTCAGCTTGATCGCCAGTCCCGGCAGCAGCAGGCCGAACGCGGTGAAGGCCAGCGGGCCGTTGGCCCCGCAGTGCAGCCGCCGGGTCCCGCCCTCGCGCACCGCGACCGTGACCTTCTTGGAGTACATGCCGTCCAGGGACAGCTCGACCAGGTGGTCCCCGGGCTCGACGGCGAACTCGGCGGCGCCGTTGTGCGGGAGGCGGCCGACCGCGACGCCGTCGATCCACACCTTGTAGGGGCGGGGGCGCAGCTGGAAGCCGCTGCGGCGGGTGAGGGTTATCGTCCCGGACATGCGCAACCTGCTTAATTCGGACACTGGGGGTGCACAGGAGCATAAGCGGGCGGGGCGGCACCGGAATCCGGTGCCGCCCCGCCGTTGCGCGATCGTTGCCTACTCAGGACGCCGCCGCCGCTGCGAAGCGTGACATGGCGTGCTCCACCAGGCGGATGAGGGTCAGCTTGGTGGACTCCCGGCTGCGGGCGTCGCAGGTCACCACCGGGACGTCCGGCGGGATCGACAGCGCCTCGCGGACGTCGGCGACCTCGTGCGTGAGCATGCCGTCGAAGCAGTTCACGCCGACGATGTAGGGCAGGCCGGCGTCCTCGAAGTAGTCGATGGCCGAGAAGCAGTCGGCCAGCCGCCGGGTGTCGACCAGCACCACCGCGCCGATGGCGCCGCGGCACAGGTCGTCCCACATGAACCAGAAGCGGTTCTGGCCCGGGGTGCCGAACAGGTACAGGATCAGCTCGCGGTCCAGGGACACCCGGCCGAAGTCCATCGCCACCGTGGTGGTGACCTTGCCCGGCACCACCGTGAGGTCGTCCACGCCCTCCGACGCCGCGGTCATCACGGCCTCGGTGGTGAGCGGGGCGATTTCCGAGACCGCGCCGACGAAGGTGGTCTTGCCCACGCCGAAGCCGCCGGCGACGACGATCTTCACCGACGTGGTCGGACCCGCCGCGGGCTGCTGAGGTGCCGCGGGAGCCTGTCCGTACGGGGAGTAGTTCATTGCACGGCCTCCTTTCTACAGATTGCGGAGCCCGATGAGGACTCGTTCGAGGAGCGCGAGGTTGGGCTGGCCGTTGTCGGTCTCGCCGGGCTGCTGGATGGCCACCAGGCCGGCGTCGGACATGTCGCCCAGCAGCACCCTGACCACCCCCAGCGGCATCCGCATCAGCGCCGCCACCTCGGCGACCGACTTCAGCTCGACGCACAGCTCGCAGATGCGCTGGTGCTCCGGTTCACGCCCGGGGACACGCGACCGTCCGTTGTCCGTCGTCGACACCAGCGCCTCGATCGGCAGCTGGTAGCGGGCCCGTGTGCGGCCCCGGGTGAGCGCGTAGGGACGGACGAGGGGCGAGGAATCGTGCGCGCTGCTCACGGCCGCGTGCTCCTGTCGCTCGTCACAGCAGGGGGAAGGGTGGTCACCGGGCTTCCTCTCAGCGCGGCAGGGACGACTGGAGCTCGGCACGCAGCGCCGGCGTCAGGACGTCGCCGGCGCGCTCCACGAGCAGGGCCATCTCGTAGCCGATCAGACCCATGTCGCAGTCCGAGGAGGCGAGCACGGCCAGGGCCGAGCCGTCGGAGATGGCCATCACGAACAGGAAGCCGCGGACCATCTCCACGACGGTCTGCGTCACCGAGCCGCCCTCGAAGATCCGGGCCGCGCCGGAGGTCAGCGACGACAGCCCGCTGGCCACCGCCGCGAGCTGGTCGGCGCGGTCCCGGGGGAAGCCGTCGGACACCGCCAGCAGCAGGCCGTCGGAGCTGACCACCACGGTGTGCGCCACGCCCGGGACGCGGTCGACGAAGTTGGTGATCAGCCAGTTGAGATTCCGGGCGGCTTGGGTGAGGTTCGGGTCGTTCACGGTTGCTCAGTCCTGCTTTCCTGGCTCGGGGCACCGAAGGCGGCCGGGCCGTCGGACGCGGTGGGGTTGGTGGCGGTGTCGGTCGGCTGCGGGTCGCCGGGACCGCCGGCGGCGTCCCGGCCTTGGCGCAGCCCCTGGTGGAAGCTGGCCAGCCGGCTGCGCACGGCCTCGGCCGAGCGCGCCGGGATCGGCGGGGCGGCGGCCTTGGCGGCGCCGACGCCGTCGGCCGAACCCGGAACCAGGTTGGAGCGCGGGACGCGCTTGGGCAAGCCCTTCGGGGTCAGACCGGCCGCGACCGGCTTCTTCACCACCTCGGCGGCCCTCCACCCCTCGTCGCCCGGGGACTGCCAGGGCTGGCCCGCGGAGCTCTGGTCGTCGTTCATGGGCTCCTTGCGTTCCTCGTGCGGCGTGGCCTCGTGCGGTGCGGGAGCCGGCGCGGCGGGGCCGGCGCTCGGCGGGGTCGGGACGTCCGCGCCACCGCCGAACGGCGAGGCCGGAACGGTGGGCGGGACCGGCGGTGCGACCGGGGGTGCGGTCGGCGGTGCGGTCGGGGGCGCGGCCTGGAACGCGGCCTGCGGCGCCTCGGCCGCCGGAGCGGTCCGCGGGGCCTCGGGCTCCGGCGGGGCCGCCGGCGGCGGGAGGACCGTGGCGCCGGGCGGCACCACCGGGGACACCGGCGTGGCCGGGGCGACCGGCGTGCCCGGCGGCAGCGGCGCGGCGGCCGGCGGGGCGGCCTCCACCCGCGGCTCGGGGATGATCGGGCGGACCGGCTCCACCGGCACCGCGCCCGCCTCCAGAGCGCTCTGCGCCGGCGTGGCGCCCTGGGCGCGGACCCGGAACCACTCGGACTCGATCGCGTTGAAGATCGCGGTGTCGTGCGGGTCGGAGTCCATCGGGACCGACTCGATCGGCGCGGTCAGCGGGTCGGTCGCGAAGTCCAGGCCGGAGCCGGACAGCGGATCGGCCGGGGCCCCGTACGCCGGGCCCGCGAGCGGCTCGCCGGTCGGCGGCGCGAGGCCGTCGGCGGGGGCCGTGAACGGGTTGGCGGCGGCGTCGCTCAGCGGAGTGGCGAAGCCGGAGCCGGAGTCGGACAGCGGGGCGCTGAAGGAGCCGGTGTCGCCCAGCGGGGTGCCGAAGGACCCGGAGTCGCTCAGCGGCGTGCTGTAGGAGCCGGAGTCGCTCAGCGGCGTGCCGTAGGAGCCGGAGTCGCCGAGCGGGGTGTGGAAGCCGGATCCGGAGTCGGACAGCGCGTCGCCGGCCGGGGCGCCGGGGGCCGCGAACGGGTTCGCGGGGGCGTCGAAGCCGGCCAGCGGCTCACCGGTCGGGGCCGGGGGTCCGGCCGGCGCCGCGAAGGGGCTCGCGGCGGCGTCGGACAGCGGGGTGGCGAAGCCGGACCCGGAGTCCGACGGGCCGTCGCCGCCGGGGGCGAACGGGTTCCGCTGGAACGACGGGGACTGGCCGGCCGGGGCGCCCGGGTGGACGCCGAACGACGGGGCCTGGCCGCTCGGGGCGGCGAACGGGTTCACCGGCTCGGCGGGCGCCGCTCCTGGGTGCTGCCCGAACGACGGCGCGTCGCCGCCGGCCGGAGCGCCCTGGACCGGGTACTCGCCGCTGCCGAGCGCCGGGAACTCGCCGCTGCCCGGCGTCCCGAAGGCCGGGAACTCGCCGCTGCCGCCCGGACCGCCCGGGAGGTTGGTGGCGCCCGGGGTGGGGGCGCCCGGCGCCGGGTACTCGCCGCTGCCCTGCGGTTCCGGGAGGGCCGGAGCCTGCGGAGCGCTGCCGAACCCGCTGTCCCGGTGCCCGCCGAACGGGGTCATCCGCACCTCGCCCGGCGCCGCGAACGGATCGCCCGCCGCCAGCTCCGCGCCGAGGTCGTTGTTCATGCCGCTGCCGGACTGGGCCTCGCCGCTGCTCGGGCCGGTGCCCGGGCGGAAGTCCGCGGCCGTGGTGCCCGCCGGGGTCGGGCCGGAGCCGAAGCTCGGGCCGCTCGGCGGCGGCAGCAGCAGGTCGTCCGGCTGGTCCTGGGCGTCGCGGTAGGCCGCGAACTCGCCGGTCTGCTCCATCTCCGGGATGTTCGGCAGCAGGTCGTCGAAGCTGGAGCTGAGGTTCAGGCCGCCGGTCGGCGCCGGGGGCGCCGGCGGCGGGGTCGGGGCGTTCCCGACGTTGAAGTTCAGCCGCATGTCGCCGCCGTCGTCGGCGCTGATCCGGAACTGGCCGCTGTTCTCGGCCTGCTCCGGCGGCCCCGGGCGCCGGTCGGCGCCCGGGCGGAAGTCGTACGTCGCGGAGTTGTCCAGGGCCTCGGCCAGCCGGCCGTCGAGCTCCGGCTCCGGCACCGAGAAGGCCGGGCGCTCGAAGGCGCTGCCGGAGTCGCCGGCGTCGCCCTCGCGGATCACCGGCACCACGCCGCCGGACATCGGGTCGGTCTCGGCCAGCAGGTCGGCCAGGTCCGGCGGGGTGGAGCCGGTGCCGCGGTACGGCGGCGCCGCCGGGCTCACGTCCTCCCAGCCGTCGCCGGCGCCCGGGCCGCGGCCGCCGGGGCCGTCCAGGCCCAGCGGCGCGGCCGAGACCCGCTCGCCGCCGAACGGCCCCTGCGGGGGCTGCGGCAGCTGGGGCCGGCCCATCGGGGGCAGCTCCGGGGTCTGACCGGGCAGCTCGCGCTGGTCGGCGCGGACCGGGCCGCCGGGCCGCCGGGGCAGCCCGGTCGCGGTCACCGCCGGCTGCTGGCCGGTGTCGGTGGTCAGCTCGCCCAGCGCGTTGCGGCCGATGGCCGGGGCGTCGGCCAGGTTGCCGGCCAGCAGCGCGGCCGGCACCAGCACCAGGGCGGTGATGCCGCCGGTGGCCGAGCGGCGCAGCCGGACCTGGATGCCGTGCCGGGTGGCCAGCCGCCCGACCACGAACAGGCCCATGCGGCGGGAGATCGCCACGTCCACCACCGGCGGGTTGGCCAGTCGCTCGTTGGCGTCGTCCAGTTCCTCCGGGGTCATGCCGATCCCGGAGTCCTCGATCTCCAGCATCACGCCGCCGGTGTTCAGCAGGTTGCCGGTGACCGAGACCTTGGTCTCCGGCGCGGAGAACGAGGTCGCGTTCTCCAGCAGCTCGGCGACCAGGTGCACGACGTCGTTCACGGCGCGGCCGGCGACCTCGACGGTCGGCAGGTCGCGCAGCGTCACCCGCTCGTACTGCTCCACCTCGGAGGCCGCGGCGCGCAGCACGTCGATCAGCGGCACCGGCTGCGACCAGCGGCGGCCGGGCTCCTCGCCGGCGAGCACCAGCAGGTTCTCACCGTTGCGGCGCATACGGGTCGCCAGGTGGTCCAGCTTGAACAGCGAGGCCAGCTGGTCCGGGTCCTGCTCGGCGTTCTCCAGCTCGTCGATCAGCCGCAGCTGGCGCTGCACCAGCGACTGCGAGCGGCGCGAGAGGTTGGTGAACATCGCGTTGACGTTGTTCCGCAGCATGGCCTGCTCGGTCGCCAGCCGGACCGCCTCGCGGTGCACCTCGTCGAACGCGCGGGCCACCTGGCCCACCTCGTCGGTGCTGGTCAGGGCGATCGGGTTGATCGGCTCCAGGGGTTCGGAGCCGTCGGCGTCGCGCAGCCGGCGGACCATCTCCGGCAGCCGGCTGCCGGCGATCTCCAGCGCGGTGTTCTGCAGCACCCGCAGCGGCCGCACCAGCGACCGCGCGATCAGCGCGGTGGCGATCGACACGATGATCAGCACGCCGATGATGACGCCGATGTTCAAGTACATGGTGTTACGGGCGTCGTTGGCCAGCGCGTTGGCCCGGTCCACCAGGACCTTGGCCTGCGCGGCCCGGACCTTCTGGTACTTGTTCAGCACCGAGTCGTACTTGAAGTAGACGGTGCCGGGGACCAGCTGTACGCCGTTGTCGACGCCGCTGGCCAGCTCGTCACCGATGGTGGTCAGGTACTGGTTGGCGCCGGTGTAGGAGTCGCCGACGTCCACCGTGTCGCTGAGCATCTGCTGCATCTGCGAGCCGGCGATGGTCTTGAACTCGGCCCGGGTCGAGGCCAGGTCGGACACCAGGCCCTGGAGGGTGCTGCTGTTGTCCTTGGCCTGGTTGGGGTCGAAGTGCACGGACAGCGCGGTGAGGAACCCGCGCTCGCGCGAGGTGGTCTCGGTCATCTTCGCCAGGTCGCTCAGCGCCCGGGCGTTGTTGATCAGCTGCTGGTCGCCGGCGTCGGCGGCGACGAACTGGTACAGCGTGTTCAGGCTGTCCAGCAGCTTGTTGTACTGGTTGAAGACGTCCATCGGGTTCGAGAACGGGCGGTTCACCGCCTGGATGAGCGAGCTCTCGGTGGACATGTTCGCCTTGGCGTCGGCGATCGCCGCCAGCGTGTCCTTCGGGTAGCTGCCGTCGATCTTGTTCAGCACCGGCAGGATGGTCGCGCGCGCCTTGTCGGTGGTCTTGCGCAGCTGCTCCACGCCGGTGTTGAGGTTGCTCAAGGTGGCCTGGTCCGGGGTCTTCTGGTCCCGGAAGGCCATCATCTCCACGGAGTTGTCGCGCTCGTTGTGCAGGGCGTCGATCAGGTTCGACAGCGGGCCCTCGGCGGCGGCCATGGTCTTGGCGTGGTCGTAGGTCTGCACGTTGCCGACCTGCTGCGCGATCCGGGCCGCGGCGCCGACGATGGTGGCCACCAGCGGCACGATGACCAGCACCACGAGCCGGGTGCGCACGCGCCAGTTCTTGGGCGAGAAGCGGTTCGCCTGCCCGCTCGGCGGCGGGGGCGGCGGGGCCTGCCCGCCGGCGTCCCCGGCCGGATCGGCCGCGGGGATCGGACGCTGCCCGGGCAGGACCGAGTCCCGGGGTCCTCGGGGGACGGGGCGGCCAGCCGCCGCGTCGGATATCGATCCGCCGGACGGCGGCCCGTCCACACCGCGCTCCGGGAAGGGAGCCGGCGGACGGCGCGGGGTCACGGGTCGTGTCTGCACTGGCCCTCACAGCTTTCTTTGCGACCGGGCCTCGTCTGCGGCGGGTGGGGCGCTCATGGGCTCTCGGTCTCTAGGTTTCAAGCAACGCATTCCAGCACAGAGAAGCGAGCCCAGCCAAGGGCGGGGGTATGGCCCCGGGTGATTCGCATTCATAAAGCGGGATATAGCGGGCGACGACTCCCCGCATATGCGTACCCTTACTCGTCCGGGTGTGCTAGTCGATCTCAACGGCGCCGTGGGGGTGTGCGCGCCCATGTATTACGATGCGCCGACCGGAGTCATCAGAAACCTTTGCAGGGGGCAACGCAGTGCGAACAGCCAATCCTCGAGCGCGTTCGCGGCGGACGTCGGCGATCCTGCTGAGCGCGGTCCTCGCGATATCCGCGCTGGGGGTCGCCGCGTGCGGCGGAAGCTCCTCGTCCGGCGGCGCGAGCACGCCGGCCCACGGCCCGCTGGAACAGAACCATCTGCGCATCGGTGTCCCCAAGGACGAAATCGGGGCGCTTCCCATCTTCACCGGCGTGGACAAGGGCTACTTCAAGGACCAGGGCATCGACGTCACGGTCGACGACAGCTACCCGACCTACCAGGCCGCGCTCAAGGCGCTCACCGACGGCAAGGTCGACCTGGTCTACGACGACTATGTGCACGCCATTCTGGCGCAGTCCACCGGCACCATCCGACTGCAGCTGGTCGCCGAGGGCTACACCGCCGGCGACGGCAGCGTGCAGCTGCTGAGCAAGGTCACCGACAACCGCAGCGAGGCGCAGATCAAGGCGGTGTTCGGGGCGGCCGGCGGGTTCCTGACGCCGATGTCCGGCACCGGCGACGCCGACACCGAGTACACCGTCCCGACGGTGATGCTGATGACCCGGCTGCCGGACATCGCCAACAGCCTGAAGATCCGGGCCGACGCCACCGGTGAGGCCCACCTGAAGCCGATGACGGCGAACGCCATCGGCGACAAGCTGACCGGCACGGCGGACCCGAACGTGGCGGCGGTGCAGCCCGAGCCGTACTTCAGCTTCACGGCCGGCAACAACAAGGTCGTCAAGCTGATGGACCTGACCCGCGGCTCGACCCAGGCCATGCCGATGGGCGGCTACTTCACCAAGCAGGACTTCGCGGTGACCGACGTGAACCTGTTCAAGGCGTTCACCACCGCGCTGAACCAGGCGAAGGCGGTCACCGCCCAGCGGGCCACCGCCATGGCCGAGATGCAGGCGCACTACGGCACCATGGCCTCCTCCACGGTGGTCGCCAACATCTCCTTCGGCACCTTCCCGACCACGGTGAGCGTGGACCGGCTGGGCCGGGTGGTGACCCTGATGCAGGGCGTCGGCCTGGCACCGTATTACAACATCGACACGATGATGCCCCCGGACGCGGAGCGCGGGCAGGGCTGACATGCTCGTCATAGCGTCGGCATCAGCCGTTTCGGGCCGGTAGGCTCAACCGGTGAGTGATGCATTGGAGAACGTACGGTTCCGTTCCGACATGACGGTGGAACTGGTGAAGGCGTCGGCCTCGGACAGCGACGTGCTGTGGGCGGCCCGGGTCTCGACCAAGGGCGAGCAGTCGCTGGAGGACGCCGGCGCCGACCCGGCGCGCTCGGCCGGTTTCATCAACTTCCTCATGCGGGACCGGCACGGCTCGCCGTTCGAGCACTCGACCATGACCTTCCTGGTGTCCGCGCCGATCTTCGTCTTCCGGGAGTTCATGCGGCACCGGGTGTGGTCCTACAACGAGGAGAGCGGCCGGTACCGCAAGCTGGAGCCGGTGTTCTACGTGCCGGGCCCGGATCGGAACCTGGTGCAGGAGGGCAAGCCCGGCCGCTACGTGTTCGTGCCGGGCACCGCCGAGCAGCACAAGATCGCCGACGAGGCGGTGCGCCAGTCCTGCCGGGACTCCTACGCCACTTATCTGGAACTGCTGGAGGCCGGGATCGCCCGCGAGGTGGCCCGTACCGTGCTGCCGGTGGGCATCTACTCCTCCATGTACGCCACCTGCAACGCCCGCGCGCTCATGCACTTCCTGTCGCTGCGCACCAAGCGCGAGGACTCGACGTTCCCGTCCTTCCCGCAGCGGGAGATCGAGATGGTGGCCGAGCAGATGGAGGCGCACTTCGCCGAGCTGATGCCGCTGACCTACGCGTCGTGGCAGGCGAACGGCCGGGTCGCGCCGTAGCCTCGGCCCCCCCCGGAGAGTGGCATGTCACGGAACCTTCGCGCCCGGTAGTCCTAAAGAGTGAAAAACGACCGCCGCTGCCCGCTCCACCCGTAACGCCCCTGTCCGGCGCCGGTTATCCACGGCGGACCCCGTCCCCACCGGACCCCCGAGCGGTGGAGACGGGGTCCGTCCAGATTCAGCTGAGCTGTGCGATTCCCGTAAGCAGCGTCAGATATTCGATCACCCGGTCGGGCCGGTACCTTTAGCACCATGGCGCAGACCCCCACGGACGCTCGGTCCAGCACAGACTCCACCGCCTGGACCGCAGGCGCCCCGTTCGGCCGGATGATCACCGCGATGGTCACCCCGTTCCGGGCCGACGGCTCGCTGGACGCCGACGGCGCCCGCCGGCTGGCCGCGCACCTGGTCGACGCCGGGAACGACGCCCTGGTGATCTCCGGCACCACCGGCGAGTCGCCCACCACCTCCGACGCCGAGCAGGCCGAGCTGCTGGCCGCCGTCGTGGACCAGGTCGGGGACCGGGCCCGGATCCTGGCCGGGGTCGGCACCAACAACACGGCGCACACCCTGGAGCTGGCCCGGCAGGCCGAGGCCGCCGGCGCGCACGGGCTGCTGGTCGTCACCCCCTACTACAGCCGCCCGACCCAGGAGGGCCTGTTCCGGCACTTCACCGCGGTCGCCGACGCCACCGCGCTGCCGGTGATGCTCTACGACATCCCGGTACGCTCCGGGATCCCGATCGAGGTCGACACCCTGATCCGGCTGGCCGGGCACCCGAACGTGGTGGCGGTCAAGGACGCCAAGGCCGACCTGATCGCCGGGGCCACGGTCATCGCGAACACCGATCTGGCCTACTATTCGGGGGACGACCCGCTGACGCTGCCCTGGCTGGCGGTCGGCGCGGTGGGCGTGGTGAGCATGTCCTCGCACGTCGCGACGCCGCGCATCCGGGCGATGATCGCCGCCTACCTGGGTGGCGACGTTGCCGAGGCCACCCGTCTGCACCAAGAACTGCTGCCGGTGCACGCCGGTGTGACCCGCCTGCCAGGTGTGATCTCCCTCAAGGCGGCAATGAACATGCTGGGGCTTCCCGGCGGCCCGGTGCGGCTGCCCCTGGTCGACGCGACCGGCGAACAGGAAGCCGAGCTCAAGACGTATCTCGCCGCTGGCGGCGTGAAGATCTAGCAAGGAGCGGACCAGTGGTCCGCGGAACACAAAGGAAAACTGCATGAGCCATCCGCATCCGGAACTCTCCGGACCCCCGCCGCTGCCGGCCGGTGCGCTGCGCGTGACCCCGCTCGGCGGTCTCGGAGAGATCGGTCGCAACATGACCGTCTTCGAGTTCGGCGGCAAACTGCTCATCGTCGACTGCGGCGTCCTCTTCCCGGAGGAGGCCCAGCCGGGCGTGGATCTGATCCTGCCCGACTTCAGCTCCATCCGGGACCGGTTGGACGACGTGGTCGGCGTGGTGCTGACGCATGCCCACGAGGACCACATCGGCGGGGTTCCCTACCTGCTCAAGGAGTCCGGGGACATCCCGCTGATCGGCAGCAAGCTGACCCTGGCGCTGGTCGAGGCCAAACTGGCCGAGCACCGGATCCGGCCCTACTCGCTGCAGGTCGCCGAGGGCGACGTGGAGCAGATCGGGCCGTTCGCCTGCCGCTTCGTGGCGGTCAACCACTCCATCCCGGACGCCATGGCGGTGGCCATCACGACGCCGGCCGGCACCGTGTTCCACACCGGCGACTTCAAGATGGACCAGCTGCCGCTGGACAACCGGCTGACCGACCTGGCGACCATCGCCGAGCTCGGCAAGTCCGGGATCGACCTGCTGCTGTCGGACTCCACCAACGCCGAGGTGCCGGGCTTCGTCACCTCCGAACGGGAGATCACCCCGGTCCTGGACCGGGTGTTCGGCCGGGCCAAGGGCCGGATCATCGTGGCCTCCTTCGCCTCGCACGTGCACCGGGTGCAGCAGGTCTGCGACGTCGCCGCGGCGCACGGCCGCAAGGTGGCGTTGGTCGGCCGCTCCATGGTGCGCAACATGGCGGTGGCCCGGGACCTGGGCTACCTGAAGGTGCCGGCCGAGCTGATCATCGACCTCAAGGAGATCGACGATCTGCCGGACGACCGGGTGGTGCTGATGTGCACCGGCTCGCAGGGCGAGCCGATGGCGGCGCTGTCCCGCATGGCCAACCGGGACCACCAGGTCCGGATCACCGGCGAGGACACCGTGATCCTGGCCTCCTCGCTGATCCCGGGGAACGAGAACGCGGTGAACCGGGTGATCAACGGGCTCACCCGGTGGGGCGCCACGGTGGTGCACAAGGGCAACGCCATGGTGCACGTCTCCGGGCACGCAGCGGCCGGCGAGCTGCTGTACTTCTTCAACCTGGCCAAGCCGCGCAACTTCATGCCGGTGCACGGCGAGTGGCGCCACCTGCGGGCCGCCGCCGACCTGGCGATCAAGACCGGCGTGCCGCGGGACCGGGTGGTGATCGCCGAGGACGGCGTCACCGTGGACCTGGTCGAAGGGGTCGCGCGGATCACCGGCAAGGTCGAGGCCGGCTACGTCTACGTGGACGGCAGCTCGGTCGGCTCGGTGACCGAGGCCTCGCTGAAGGACCGGCGGATCCTGGGCGACGAGGGCTTCGTGTCGGTGTTCGTGGCGGTCTCGGCCGACACCGGGAGCATCGTCACCGGCCCGGTGATCACCGCCCGCGGCTTCGGCCTGGACGACCAGACGCTGGAGCAGGCCAAGCCGCTGATCGTGGACGCGCTGGCGACCGCGGCCGCCGAGGGCATCGGCGACACCCACCAGCTGCAGCAGCTGGTGCGGCGCGCGGTGGGCCGCTGGGTGTCCAACACCACCCGGCGCCGGCCGATGATCCTGCCGGTGGTGGTCGAGGTCTGACCGCCTGACCCGCCGGGCCGGCGTCCGGCGATACCCCTACGGGCCATCCTTTCGGTGCTCCATCGAAAGGATGGCCCGCGTCGTCGCGTCCGGCTCTAATGGATGACGGGAGAGCGACGGCCTTCGTGGGGCGGAGCCGACGCTCTGACCGGGGGAACCCAGCGAAGGCACCTACGGGGGGTCCGGGGCGGGTTCACAGGGGGAACGGGGGAACGGGGAAAACGGGGGAACGGGGAAAGCACGGGGGCGATCGGGGGTGGCCGGGACCAGCGGTCCGCAATCCGGCGGACGCGCGGCCCGGCCAGGCACGTCCTCGTGGGCGGACCGTCGGGGAGGACCCCACGCGAGTGGGGACGGGGACCACCGGCGGTTCGCCGCGACCGGTTCCGGGCCGATGGCCGGGGGCCGGCGGTATCAGGCCGATGGCACGGGGCCGATGGGGCGGTACCGATGGGACCGATGGCCCGGGTTCGGCGTGGCCGACCAACGCAGCTGCGGTGCGCACTACCGGCGGTTCGCCGCCAGCAGATCCGCGCCCAGACCGGTCAGCCGGTGCCGCACGCTGCGGCCGGTGCGTTCGGTGACGATCAGCCCGGCGGTGCGCAGCGCCGCGGCGTGGGCCGAGGCGGTCGGCGCCTTCACTCCGAGCCGGTTGGCCAGTTCGCCGGTCGTGGGATCGTCGCCGATGGCGCGCAGCGCCGCCGCGCGGGCCCGGCCGATCAGCGACGCCAGGCCGTCGCCGTCGGTGTCCGCGCCGTCCAGCGTCTCGGCCGCCTCCAGCTCCGGGACCGGGTAGGCCATCACCGAGCGCCGGTTGGGCACGATCAGCAGCCCGACGTACTGCCCGAACACCGAGGGCGTGAAGGTCAGCCCCTCGCCGCGCAGGTCGTACTGCCAGTCCGGGACCCGCGACAGCGCCAGCGACAGCTGATCGGGCTCCCAGCTCAGCTTCGGGTGCAGGTCGTTCAGCATGGCCCCGGGGCCCTCGGCGGCCATCCGGCGGGCCCGGCGCGCGATGTCGGTGTCCAGGGCGCGGCGGATGTCCGGCCAGTCGTCGGCCACGCAGGCCCGGTACAGCGCGTGCATCGCGTCGGTCAGCAGCGGGATCAGCTGCTCGCCGCGGTCGCGCAGGGCGTCGTAGACCCGGGAGGGACGGCGCTCCCAGGTGTCGAAGATCTTGAAGTCCTGGAGCAGGTCCTCGTCGCGGACCGCGCGCAGCGCGTCCAGCTCCTCCTGCACGGTGCGGTGGGTGCGGCCGCCGGCCGGGACGTCCGGGATCAGGAACGCCGGGGCGTAGTTCGGGATGGCGCTGAGCAGCTCCACCACCGGGCGCGAGCGCTCCGGGATGAGCCGGCGGGCGTCGGCCAGCCAGCGCCGGTGCGAAGCCGGGATCGCCCGGGTCGAGCCCAGCGGGTCCAGCCCGCGGATCAGGTTCAGCAGCGGCGAGGTCTCGAAGGCGATGCGGCCCATGTCCGCGCTGCTCATCGGTATGCCGACCACATCCCACCCCCCGCCTGAAGGTTCCGCCGGTCTCCGTCTTCCCGCGCGGGGCATGCCGGGCAGGCCCCTGGCGCCGGTGCCCGCCGCGAACTGTCGCGGTTTCGCATGATACGCCGCAGGCCCCCGACCCGGGCGGGTCGGGGGCCTGCGATACGTGGAGCGGCGCGAGTGGCTACCGAGGTCCACCCGCGACCATGAGCGCTCGGCTCAGGCGGCGGCCTCGGCCAGGTCGGCGGCCGGAGCGGTCAGCTTCTCCGAGAGCGTCTTCCAGGCCGGGGCCTTCGCGCCGAACTTGGCGGCCAGCTCGGCCACCTCGGCGTCGATCTTCCCGCGGTCCGCGCCCTCGATGGCGGACAGGATGGTGAACAGCTCCTCGGAGTCCACCTTCAGGTGCAGGCTCTTGCCGTCGCTGTTGGCGAAGTAGCAGAAGCCACCGCCCAGCGGCGTGAACCGCTTCATGTCACCGAAGACGCGCGCGCCACCGGCGCCGCCGGCACCGGCGCGCACAGATGCGCGTGCTGTCTTGCTTTCCTTCTTGGCACCGGCCACGACGGCCCTCCTCGATTGCCCCGGCGCGCCTGATGAGGGCGCGGACGAACCTGCTAGATCGACTACAGCATTGGAATCGACCCGCGCTGTTCCGGCACGGTCATCACGGGGATGCACCACACCGACACGGGGCCGACCGAACTACTTTAGCCTGAATGCCGCGCAGGACGGGAATCCGGGCCCGGAGCCCGCGTACGGGGGGACTTGCGTGTGGCGGGCGGTGTCGATGGGACATCACCGGTAGCCTGGTCATCATGGCCACCCGTACGCCCTCCAAGAACAGCAAGGCAACGGCAGCCACATCCGCGTCCAAGGCCGGCGGCGCGGCGGGGACCGGCGGTTCCGGGGGCACCGCCAAGAAGGGCCGTGGCAAAGCCGCCGCCTCGTCCTCGTCGTCCGCCACGCCGGCCAAGGGGGCCGCGGCCTCGGCGTCCGGGTCCGGGTCCGGCACCGGCAAAGCGGCGCCGAAGAACCCGCGCTCGCGGGCGGCCCGCACCCCCGGTCCGCTGGAGAAGGGCATCGGCCGGCTCGGCTCGGCCTCCCGGCGGGCTACCGTGCGCAGTGCCGGCCGGGCCTCCCAGGGGGCCAAGGCGCTGCATCCGGACCACCGCCGGGACGGGATCGGGTTCGCGCTGATCGGCCTCGGGATAGTGATGGCCGCGGCACTGTGGCACGGGTTCCCCGGCGCGGTGCCGCAGGCCATCGTCTCGTTGGTGGCCGGCGCGTTCGGCCGGGTGGGGGCGTTCACTCCGCTGCTGGTGTTCGGGCTGGCGATCCGGGTCATCCGGCGGCCGGAGGAGGCCGCCGACACCAATCGGATGTCGATCGGCTGGAGCGCCTTCACGGTCGCCGCCGTCGGCCTGATCCACATCTCCGGCCACATGCCGCGGCCCTCCGACGGCGCCACCGCGATGCGCAACGCCGGGGGGTGGGTCGGCTGGCTGATCTCGGCGCCGCTGGTGAACACCGTCTCGGCGTTCGTGGCCGTGCCGCTGCTGATCCTGCTGCTGCTGTTCGGGGTGCTGGTGATCACCGCCACCCCGGTCTACCGGATCCCGGAGCGGATCCGGGCCGGGCGCGGACACGCCGGGGGCTTCCTGCACTGGATGATCTTCGGCGACCGCGAGGAGCCCGACGTCCTGGCCGACGAGGCCGACGACCCCTACGGGATACTCGCCGACGAGGACGACCCGTCCGACAACACGGTGCGCACCCGGCGGCTGCAGAAGACCGTCGAGGTCGAGAACGAGCCCACGATCTTCATCCCGATGCTGAACGAGGCCGCCGAGCAGGACGCGGCGCCGGAGTTCGTGCCGGTCACCGACGACGGGACCCAGGTCGGCATCCCGGTCGCGGTGCCACGCAGCCGCAAGTCCGGGACCAAGAAGACCGCCGCGGCCGCCGCGGCCGCCGGGCCGGCCGGCGGCGCCACGCCCAAGGACGCGGTCCAGGCGGCGATGGAGCTCTACACCGCCAACGCCGACCCGGACGCCGAGTACCGGCTGCCGCCGCCGGACATGCTGCGGGTCGGCGCGCCGCCCAAGACCCGCTCGAAGGTCAACGACGCCGTGGTCGCCGCGCTGGCCGAGGTGTTCCAGCAGTTCAACGTCGACGCCAAGGTCGTGGGCTTCACCCGCGGCCCGACGGTGACCCGCTACGAGGTGGAGCTGGGCCCGGCGGTGAAGGTGGAGCGGATCACCGCGCTGTCCAAGAACATCGCCTACGCGGTGGCCTCGGCGGACGTGCGGATCCTGTCGCCGATCCCGGGCAAGTCGGCGATCGGCATCGAGATCCCGAACACCGACCGGGAGCACGTCTCCCTGGGCGACGTGCTGCGTTCGGTGGAGGCCACCGGCGAGAGCCACCCGATGCTGGTCGGCCTGGGCAAGGACGTCGAGGGCCGGCACATCGTGGCCAACCTGACCCGGATGCCGCACCTGCTGGTGGCCGGCGCCACCGGCGCCGGCAAGTCCACCTGCATCAACACCCTGATTGTCTCGATCCTGCTCCGGGCCACCCCGGAGCAGGTGCGGCTGATCCTGGTGGACCCCAAGCGGGTGGAGCTGACCAGCTACGAGGGCATCCCGCACCTGATCACGCCGATCATCACCAACCCGAAGAAGGCGGCCGAGGCGCTGCAGTGGGTGGTGCGGGAGATGGACCTGCGCTACGACGACCTGGCCGACTCCGGCTTCCGGCACGTCGACGACTTCAACGCCGCGGTGCGGTCCGGCAAGCTCAAGCCGCTGCCCGGCTCCGAGCGGGTCTACCAGCCCTACCCGTACCTGCTGGTGATCGTCGACGAGCTCGCGGACCTGATGATGGTGGCCCCGCGCGACGTCGAGGACTCGATCGTGCGCATCACCCAGCTGGCCCGGGCGGCCGGCATCCACCTGGTGCTGGCCACCCAGCGGCCGTCGGTGGACGTGGTGACCGGCCTGATCAAGGCCAACGTGCCCTCGCGGCTGGCCTTCGCCACCTCCTCGCTGGCCGACTCCCGGGTCATCCTGGACCAGCCCGGCGCCGAGAAGCTGGTCGGCCAGGGCGACGCGCTGTTCCTGCCGATGGGCGCCTCCAAGGCCCAGCGGCTCCAGGGCGCCTACGTCTCCGAGGCCGAGATCGCCTCGGTCGTGCGGTTCGCCACCGAGCAGCTCAAGCCCAGCTACCGCGAGGACGTGACCGGCCAGGCGGCGTCGAAGAAGGCGGTGGAGGAGGAGATCGGCGACGATCTGGACCTGCTGCTGCAGGCCGCCGAGCTGATCGTGTCGACGCAGTTCGGCTCCACCTCGATGCTCCAGCGCAAGCTGCGCGTCGGCTTCGCGAAGGCCGGACGCCTGATGGACCTGCTGGAGACCCGCGGCGTGGTCGGCCCCTCGGAGGGGGCCAAGGCGCGGGACGTGCTGATCCGGCCGGACGATCTCGAAGGCATGCTGGACTCGATCCGCGCGGAGGCCGGGGCGTAGCACCCCGCCTCCGCGGTCCCGCGCTCGCGCGTTTCTGTGGTCTTGACGCCTCGGCGCCCCGGTGCGGACGAGGGCTCGCGGTCGTGTCGACAAGTCGATTGCAGTGGCCCGCTCCGCCCTATCAATACGACATACGGGCGAATCCACACCCGGAGCGGCCTCAATCCCCTCGATCCCGGGCATAGCCGACTGTGCGGGGGCGTGCGCGGCGGGAGGTCCGGCGGGCTTACGGGTGAGGTGAATCGAGGCGGTGTCGCATGGGCGGTCAGCGGGCTGAGGACGAGCGGGACGGCGCGGCCGTCGGGCTCGATGAGGCGGACGGCCGGCGGGGCGAGAGGTTCTCCGAGGACGCGGCCGGCGGCGCCGGCGCCGGTGCGCGAACTGCGGCGCGCACCGGCGCCGAGCCGGCGGAACCGGCCCCGGGGCAGCTGCCGGAGCAGCAACCGGACAAAGCCGCGGTCCCGGCCGCGGCGACCGGCGCGGACGGGCAGGACGCCGCGGCGGCGGCCAGGGCGGGGGAGCAGTTCCCGTCCGGGCTGACCGACTCGCAGGTCCTCGGCCGCCGCCTGGCCCTGGCCCGGCAGCAGGCCGGGCTGTCGATCGAGGAGGTGGCGGCGGCCACCCGGATCCGGCCGGGCATGGTGCGGGAGATCGAGGCCGGGGACTTCATCCACTGCGGTGGCGACGTCTACGCCCGCGGGCATGTGCGGGCGATCGCGAAGTCCGTCGGCGTGGACCCCGAGCCCCTGATCGAGGCCCATCCGCCGGTGGTGCCGACCGAGCTGCCGGCCCGGCCCCGGGCGCGGATCGTGGCCCGGGCCGACCAGGCCGCCGGGAAGCCCGGCGGGCAGCCCGGCGACTCCGGCAAGACCGCGCAGCCCGCGTCGTCGTCCGGGTCGTCGTCCGAATCGTCGTCCCCGACAGGCGGCGCGACAGCCGGCCCGGCGGACGGCCCGGCGGACGGCTCGGCGGACGGCTCAGCGGGCGCGAGCACCGCGAGCCGGCCGGCCTCCGCGGCGGTGCCGACCAGCGCCGCCCGGGACAACGCCGCCCGCTTCGCGGCCCGGGTGCCGAGCCGGGTGATCCGTCCGGCGGCCGAGGGTGCGACGCTGCGCATCAGCACCAACGGCTACGCCTCGGCGGGCACCGGCACCGGGACGTCCGGCCCGGGCTCCGGCTCGCTGCGTCCGCCGCAGCCCGGCCGCAAGGACGACCCCGGCACCATCGAGCGCCACCCCAAGTCGGCGAACTGGACCGCCGCGATGCTGGTCGCCCTGCTGGGCCTGGTGGTCTTCGCCGGCGTCCAGCTGGTCGGCGGCGACGGTGACAAGCACGCCGCCGCCCTCCCGGCCCCGGCCCCCAAGCCGGCCGTCGTCGCGCCCCCGCCGGCTCCGGCCCCGCCGCCGGTCCCGAAGGACGTCGAGGTCAGCATCGCCGCCGTCGGCGCCGACAGCTGGCTCAACGTGACCGGCGCCGACGGCCGGGTGATCTTCGACAGCCTGCTGCCGGCCGGCGGCACGCAGAGCTTCAAGGACGCCAAGCAACTGGGCGTCACCCTCGGCAACGCCTCGGCGGTCCACATGAACCTCAACGGCAAGGACCTCGGCCCGGCCGGCGGCCAGGGCCAGGTCGTGCACTGGACGCTGAACCCGACCGGGGCCGTGAACAGCTGACCGACGCGGCGGCAACGAGAACGGCGGGAACGGAGAAGGGCGGCGACCACGTGGTCGCCGCCCTTCTCCGTCTGTGTGCGGGCCTAGCCTTCCTCGTCCGCGGCCGCCTTCTCCAGCAGCTTCGCCACCACCGTCAGCTCGTCCTCGGTCAGCCGCGCCAGGCCGGGCGCCGGCTCGGACAGGATCTGGATCGCGGTGATCGCGATGGCGCGCCCCTCTTCGGTGAGGTCCACCAGCTTCGCGCGCCGATCGTCCGGAGCGACCGTCCGCGTGACCAGGCCGCGCTGCTCCAGGTCGTCGATCACGATCGTCGTGTACGGCTTGTCCCAGCCCAGACGCGCCGCCAGTTCGCTCATCCGCAGCGGCCCGTGCACCAGGCGGCGCAGCGCCCGGACCCGCGTGAAGCTGACACCTGTCGCCTCCGCCACGGCCGTGCGCACGTCGCGCTGGTTCAGCACCAGCTTCTGCATGGCGGCGTGCGCCCGGTAGGCGTCGGCGGGGAAGGACTGAGTCATCGGAGTGCGGGAATCCCCGTATCGGTCGTCGGCTCGGCGAGCCGGGCGGCGGTGCGGGCCGCCGTCGCGACGGCTCGCGTTCCGGTCGTGAGCATACCGAGCACGAGCACTGCCAGGCCGCAGCCGACCAGGATCCACCAGCCCGCGTGGCTCGCCGCGGGCAGCCCGGTGCGGGCCGGGCCGGTGGCGCGCGCCACCACCACCGAGCCGATGACCGCCACGCCCAGGGTCTGGCCGACCTGGCGGCTCGTCGACGCCACCGCGGCCGCCACGCCGGCCTGGGCCCGGGGCATCCCGGACACCGCGGTGTTGGTGATCGGCGGGTTCAGCGCGCCGAAGCCCACGCCCAGGACGGCGTACGCGCCCAGCAGCAGCGCCACCGGCGTGGTCGGCGACAACCCGGTCAGCATCAGCGCGCTGACCGCGAGCAGGGCGCCGGCCAGCATCACCGGTCCGCGGGGGCCGTGGTTGGCCACGTAGCGTCCGGAGCGCGGCCCGGCCAGCACGCTGGCCACCGCGATCGGCAGCGTCAGCAGGCCGGCCTTCAGCGCGCTGTAGCCGAGCGCCTCCTGGAGGTACAGGGTGTTCATGAACAGGAAGCCGGACAGCGCCACGAACCCGGAGACCGCCATCAGCGTGGCGCCGGTGAAGGGCAGGCTGCTGAAGAACCGGGGGTCGATCAGCGGCTGCTCGCGGCGCAGTTCGTAGCGCACGAAGCCGACGGCCGCCGCGGCTGCCCCGGCGAACACCCCGAGGGTGCGGGCCGACAGCCACCCGACGTGCGGGGCCTCGATGATCGCGGAGGTGACGCCGGCCAGGAAAAGGATCCCCAGGATCTGCCCGACCGGGTCGAACCGGCGCGCGGTCGGCGCCTTCGAGGTCGGCACGAAGATCCGGGTCAGCACGATCGCCGCCACCCCGACCGGCACGTTCAGCCAGAAGATGGCCCGCCAGCTCCAGGCGCCCAGCAGCAGGCCGCCGACCACCGGGCCGAGCGCCATGCTCACCCCCATCGCCGCGGACCAGACGCCGATCGCCCGGGCCCGCTCCTTGGCCTCGGTGAACACGTTGGTGATGATCGACATCGCCACCGGGTTCATCATGGCGCCGCCGACGCCCTGCGCGGCCCGGGCCCCGACCAGCGTCGCCAGGCTCGGCGCGACCGCGCACAGGATCGATCCCGCGGTGAACAGCGACAGCCCGGTCAGGAACACCCGCCGGCGGCCGAACCGGTCGCCGAGCGAGCCGGCCAGGATCAGCAGCGACGCCAGCGTCAGCGTGTAGGAGTCGATGGTCCACTGGAGTCCGGAGACCGTCGTGTTCAGGTCGGCCTGGATCGCCGGCAGGGCGATGTTGACCGCGGTGTTGTCGATGCCGACGAGCAGCAGGCTCATGCAGCAGATGGTGAGGATCAAGAATCGACGGCGGTCGGAGAACTCCGGCACGGCCCCTCCCAGGAACATTGTGTCTACATAACCATTGTAAGCACACAACTGTTGTGTCAGTCCAACTATTCCTCGCGTTGTAGCCTGGTGACCATGTCAGGCACCCCGTCGTCCGCCCCCGCCTCCGCGCCCGAACGCCGCACTGTGGCCCTGGTCACGCTGGGCTGCGCCCGCAACGACGTGGACTCCGAGGAACTGGCCGGCCGGCTCGCCGCCGACGGCTGGGACCTGGTCGAGGACCCGAACGGGGCGGACATCGCGGTGGTGAACACCTGCGGGTTCGTCGAGGCCGCGAAGAAGGACTCGATCGACACCCTGATCGCGGCCGCCGACGCCAAGGAGGAGGGGACCGGCCCCAAGGCCGTCGTCGCCGTCGGGTGTCTGGCCGAGCGCTACGGGCAGCAGCTCGCCGAGGCGCTGCCGGAGGCCGACGCGGTCCTGAGCTTCGACGACTACCAGGACATCAGCAGCCGGCTCGGCGCGATCCTGCACGGCGAGCGGCCGGTCTCCCACGTCCCGCGCGACCGCCGCACCCTGCTGCCGCTGAGCCCGGTGGACCGGCAGGCGGCCAAGGACGGCGTCGCGGTCCCCGGCCACGGCGACCACGCCGCCGCCACCGCGGACGACGCGACTGGCACGACTGGCACGAACGGCGCGACCGCCGCGACCGCCGCGACCGACCAGCGCCCGGACGACCCGACCCTGCCCACCGTGGCCCCGCCGAACCGCAGCGTCCTGCGCAAGCGGCTCGACGACGGCCCCTCGGCGCCGCTGAAGCTGGCCTCGGGCTGCGACCGCCGCTGCTCCTTCTGCGCGATCCCGGCGTTCCGCGGCTCCTACCTCTCCCGCCGCCCGCACGACATCCTCGACGAGGCCCGCTGGCTGGCCTCGCAGGGCGTGCGCGAGCTGGTCCTGGTCTCGGAGAACTCCACCTCCTACGGCAAGGACCTCGGCGACATCAAGCTGCTGGAGACCCTGCTGCCGGAGCTGGCCGCGATCGGCGGCGTGGACTGGCTGCGCGTCAGCTACTTGCAGCCGGCCGAGATGCGCCCGACATTGATCGACGTGATGGCCTCCACCGAGGGCGTGGTGCCCTACTTCGACCTGTCGTTCCAGCACTCCGCGCCGGGGGTGCTGCGGCGCATGCGCCGGTTCGGCGGCACCGAGCCGTTCCTGGAGCTGCTGGACACCATCCGCGGCCGGGTGCCGCACGCCGGCGTCCGCTCCAACTTCATCGTCGGCTTCCCCGGCGAGACCGAGGCCGACTTCGAGGAGCTGGAGACCTTCCTGTCCCAGGCCCGCCTGGACGCCGTCGGCGTGTTCGGGTACTCCGACGAGGACGGCACCGAGGCCGCCGGCTACGCCGACAAGCTCGACGAGGACGAGATCGCCGAGCGCGTGGCCCGGCTGACCGGCCTGGCCGAGGAGCTCACCGCGCAGCGCGCGGAGGACCGGATCGGCGAGCGGATCGACGTGCTCGTGGAATCCGTGGCCCAGGACGGGGTGGCCGAGGGCCGCGCCGCGTTCCAGGGCCCGGAGGTCGACGGCTCGGTGCTGCTGGTCCCGGCGCTGGAGCCCGGCGCTCCGGCGGTGGACCTGGTGCCGGGCGCCATCGTGCCCGCGAAGGTGGTGGGCAGCGAAGGGGTCGACCTGCACGCCGTGGCGATCACTCCCCTAAGCTTGGTCGGGTGAAGCCCGCGCCCCCGGACCCGCTGACGCAGGAGGCTTCCAAAGCGGGGCTGTGGAACATGGCCAACATCCTGACCATGGTCCGGCTGCTGCTGGTCCCGGTGTTCGGCGTGCTGCTGGCGCACGACCACGGCCAGTCCACCGCGTGGCGCTCGGCGGCCTGCGTGGTGTTCGTGATCGCCAACATCACCGACACCCTGGACGGCCAGGTCGCCCGCTCCCGCAACCTGGTCACCGACTTCGGCAAGATCGCCGACCCGATCGCCGACAAGGCCCTGATGGGCACCGCGCTGGTGATCCTGTCCGCGCTCGGCGAGCTGCCCTGGTGGGTCACGATCGTGATACTGGTCCGCGAGCTCGGCGTCACGCTGCTGCGGTTCTGGGTCCTGAAGTACGGCGTGATCGCCGCCAGCCAGGGCGGCAAGCTCAAGACCTTCCTCCAGGGCTTCGCGATCCTGTTCTACCTGCTGCCGATCTCGGCCCACTGGTGGCACTGGGTCGCGGTGGCCACGATGGCCGCCGCGCTGGTGCTGACGGTGGCGACCGGGCTGGACTACGTGGCGCGGGCCCTGCGGCTGCGCTGGGGCGGGGAGAAGCGGTGAGCGGGCCCGAGCGGTGCGCGGGGTGACGGAGTGAGCAGGGTGACGCGGTGAGCAGGGTCCGGCCGTGAGCGGGGACGCCGAGCAGGTCGCGGCGGTCGCCCGCACCCTGGTCCAGGGCGCGACGCCGCTGGGCCGCACCCTGGCCGTCGCCGAATCGCTGACCGGCGGCCTGGTGGCGGCCGCGATCACCGCGGTGCCCGGCGCCTCGGCGGTCTTCCGCGGCTCGGTCACCGCCTACGCCACCGAGGCCAAGGCCTCGGTGCTCGGCGTGGACCCGGACCTGCTGGCCCGGGTCGGCGCGGTGGACCCCGAGGTGGCGCGGCAGATGGCGGTCGGCGTCCGGCGGCTGTTCGGTGCCGAGCTCGGCCTGGCCACCACCGGCGTGGCCGGTCCGGCCGAGCAGGACGGCAAGCCGGTCGGCCTGGTCTACATCGCCTGCGCGTTCGGCGACTTCGCCCCGGTCGCGATGGAGCTGCGGCTCGACGGCGACCGCGAGCAGATCCGCGCCCGGACCGTCGTCCGGACGCTTTCGCTGGCGCTCTCAACCTTCGGCCACTGAATCCCGTTCTACTAGGCAGGTGCCTAGTACGGGAGGGACATTGGTTCGGCAGGCAGGGGAGGACTACAGCTTCGACGAGTTCGTGGCCGCGCGGGCCCGCAGTCTGTTCCGCACGGCCTACCTGCTCGTGCACCACCGCGAGAGCGCCGAGGACCTGGTGCAGTCGGCGCTGGAGCGGGCCTACCCGCGCTGGCGGCGGATCCAGGGGATGGGCGCGCCGGAGGCCTACATCCGGCGGATCATCGTCAACCTGGCGAACGAGCAGTGGCGTTCCCGCAAAGGGGTGCACTGGCAGGAACTCGACGACGACCACCAGCCCCGGCTCGTCCCGCCGAACGCGTCGGACGCGGCCGACCCGGCGGACCGGGTCGCCACCCGCGACGCGCTGATGCGGGCCTTGCGCGCGCTGCCCTTCGGTATGCGCGCGGCCCTGGTGCTGCGGCACTGGGAGGGCCTGACCGAACGCGAGACCGCCGACGTGCTGGGGGTCTCGGTCGGCACCGTGAAATCACAGACCAACCGCGGCCTGGAACGGCTGCGGGCCGCGGTCGGACCGCCCGGAGCGCTCGGGGAGCGCACCGGCCCGGGTCCGGACCCGGTGCCCGCGCTGTGCGGACCGCCGTCCCGGAGGAGGAGCGCGTTGTGACCGACCACGACGACGACGGCTTCGTCCACGACTACGACTTCGAATGGGAGCTGTACACGGCGATGGCCGAGGAGACGAACGGGCTCGGGCCGCCCGAGCTGGACCTGGACCGGGTGTACAACGCCGGGCGGCGCCGCCGGACGGTGCTGGTCGGATCGGGCGCGGCGGCGGTGCTGGCCGGGGCGGCCGTCGTGGCCGTGGTGGTCGGCGGGTCCGGCGGCTCGGGCGGCTCCGGGCCGTCCGGGGCGGGCAACGCCGTGGTCGCCGCCGGGAGCGTGGCCGCCACGAGCGGTCAGCCGACGCCCTCGACGCCCCCGACATCCCCGACACCCTCGGCTTCCGCCGGGACGGCGTCCCCGTCCGGGCTGTGCGACAACATCCTGATTCTGACCCCGCCGCCGCCGTTCGCCAGCGTGCCGTCGAAGGGCGGCGGCAAGACCCCGACCACCGGACCGTCGTCGCCGACCCGCCCTGCCTACACCTCGGTGCCGGACTGCCACCTGGTCGTGTTCGCCTCGCCGTATTCGAGCAACGGCAAGCCGAACTTCACCGCGCCCACCGGAGCGCCGGGTTTTCTGGGCACATCGGCCCCTACCGGTCGGTCGAGCGGCTGACGCCGATCCGGAAGCCGAGGATCCGCGCCACGACGAACAACGCGGCACCGCCCAGCGCGTAGGACCCCAGCACGTCGGACAGCCAGTGGTAGTCCATCCACACCAGGGCCGATCCCACCGCCAGCGCCAGCAGCGTCATGCCGGCGGCGATGAGCAGGCGCAGCGGTCGCCCGGTGAAGACGAAGGCCAGGATCAGTGCGGACGTGCCGTAACACAGCATCGTGGTGCCGGTGTGCCCGGACGGGAAGTAGCCCAGTCCGTCGCTGAACACCTGCCCGGCCATGCTCGGGCCGGGGCGGTTGCCGACCGCCTTCAACACCAGGACCACGCCCAGTGCCGCGTAGCCGGCGGCCGCCGCGGCCACCGGCCGCCAGCTGCGGCGCACCGCCGCCGCCAGCAGGGCCACCACTCCCAGCAGCACCATCCCCAGCTGGATGTGCCCGGACCCGCCGGGCACGGCGACGCTGCCGCCGAGGTCCGCGGTGTGCTTGATCAGCCGCCAGCGGTGCGCGCCGTCGAGGTCGGCGTGCGCGGAGTCCTGGACGCGGTCGCGCACCCAGAGGTCGAAGGAGGTCAGGAACGTCGGGCGGGCCAGTACCAGCGTCCAGAGCACCAGGTAGATCCCGAGCAGAGCCAGCGGGATCCAGGTCCCGGGCCGGCGGAGGGTGCGCCGCCATCTGCTGCCGCGACCTGTCTGTCCGGCGGGAACGGCAGGTCGCGGCGTGCTCCGGTCCTCGGGTTCGGCCCCGGACTCGATGGGGCCGGACGCCGAGGCGGCCATGTGCGTGTCAGTCATCAAGAGAAACTGTTCCACAGGCAACCCGCTAGCGTGACGCTATGGAATCCCGCGTCACCCTCATCACCGGCGGCGGCCGGGGCATCGGCCGCGCCACCGCGCTGCGCCTGGCCCGGGACGGCCACGACATCGCCTTCAGCTATCTCAGCGACGCGGCGGCCGCCGAGGCCACCGCCGCCGAGGTCCGTGACCTCGGACGACGCTGCGTGGCGGTCCGCATGGACACCTCCGACGAGGCCGACGTCGAACGATTGTTCGACACCACGCTCGCCGAACTCGGCGGGCTCACCGGGCTGGTGAACAACGCCGGCCTGACCGGGCCGCTGACCAAGCTCGTCGACGCCGACGCCGCGGACATCCGCCGGGTGGTGGACGTCAACGTGGTCGGCTACCTGCTGTGCTGCCGGCGCGCGGCGCAGGAGATGGGCAAGCGGGGCGGCGGCGCGATCGTCAACGTCTCCTCCGGCGCGGCCACCCGCGGATCGCCGAACGAGTACGTGCACTACGCCGGGGCGAAGGCGGCGGTCGACTCGATCACCGTCGGCCTGGCGCAGGAGCTCGGCCCGGTCGGGATCCGCGTGAACTCGGTCCAGGCCGGGATCACCCGGACCCGGATCCACGCCGACATGGGCGACCCGGAGCGGGCCGCGAAGCGCGGCGCGCTGCTGCCGCTCGGGCGGGCCGGCGAGCCGGAGGAGATCGCGGCGGCCATCGCCTGGCTGCTCAGCGACGAGGCGAGCTTCACCACCGGTGCCGTGCTGCGGGTGGCCGGCGGCAACTGAGCGGCGACGGGCCGGCGACGGGCCGGGTGAGAGCGGCCGGCACGGTCGCGGGCGCCCTCACCGGGCCCGGACCACGCCGCTCTCGTACGCCAGGACGACCAGCTGCGCCCGATCCCGCGCGCCGAGCTTGGCCAGCAGCGCCGACATGTGCGTCTTCACGGTCGACATCGACACGAACAGGTCGGCGGCGATCTCCGTGTTCGACCGGCCCCGGGCCACCAGGGTCAGCACCTCCAGTTCGCGGCCGGTCAGAGCGCTGAGATCCGGGGAGCCTGCCCGGGGACGCCCCGGACCGGCGCCCCCGGCCGCCGGCGCCCGCCCCCGCACGAACTCGCTGATCAGCCGCCGGGTCGCGGTGGGCGCCAGCAGCGCGTCCCCGCCGCGGATCACCTCGATCGCCTTGACGAGGTCGGCCGGCGGGGAGTCCTTCAGCAGGAATCCGCTGGCCCCGGCCAGCAGCCCCTCGTAGACGTACTCGTCCAGGTCGAACGTGGTCAGGATGAGGACCCGGACCCCGTCGGCGGCCGCGGTGATCCGCCGGGTGGCCTCGATGCCGTCCAGCACCGGCATCCGGACGTCCATCAGCACCAGGTCCGGCCGCAGCTCGCCGGCCAGCTTCACGGCCTGCGCGCCGTCCGCGGCCTCGCCGACCACCTCGCAGCCGTCGTACCCGTTGATCAGCGCCCGCAGCGAGGCCCGCAGCAGCGCCTGGTCGTCGGCGATCAGGATGCGGCTCATGCGGGGAACCTCGCCGTCACCAGGAAGCCGCCGTCACCGGTCGGACCGGCGGAGAACGTCCCGCCGAACAGCGCCGTGCGCTCGGCCATGCCGCGCAGGCCGTGGCCGGGCGGCCCGGCCGCCTTGGGCGGCAGCCCGTCCGGCGGCGGGGGACTGGCGACCGTGACCGCGACCGCCTCGGGCTCGAAGCGCAGCAGCACGGAGCCGGACGCGGTCTGAGCGTGGCGCAGGATGTTGGTCAGCGATTCCTGCACGATCCGGTAGACGGCCAGGCCCACCGCCGTCGGCAGCGGACGGGGCTCGCCCTCCTCCCGCAGGGTGATCCGCAGCCCGGCCTGCGCGGTCTGGGATATCAGGGTGCCGATCTCGAACAGGTCGGGAACCGGGGCCAGATCCGGGGCCAGATCCGGTGCCGGCGCTGGCTCGGGCTCCGGTGCCGGCTCCGGGCCGTCGGCCGAGCGGCCCGGTGCCGGGCCCGCCCGCAGCACGCCGAGCAGCTGCCGCATGTCCACCATCGCCGTGCGCCCGGTCTCCTCGATCGACACCAGCGTCGCGCGCATTCCGGACGCCTCGTGCTCCCGGAACACCGCGACCCCGGCCTGCACGGTGATCAGGCTGAGCGCGTGCGCCACCACGTCGTGCAGCTCCCGGGCGATCCGCAGTCGCTCCTCGGCCAGCCGGGTCGAGACCTCGGCCTCGATCTTCCCGGCCTGCTCGGCGGCCATCGCCCGCTGGTGTTGGCGCTGCTGTCGCACGGCGTAGCCGGCCGTCGCCGGGGCGATCGCGACCGCGGCCGCGCTGAGCACCGTCGTCGACGGCGCCGTGTGCAGGTGGGCCAGCACCACCAGCGCCAGGCCCAGGATCCCGGCGGAGGCCAGCGCGGTGGTGCGGCCGGAGCGGGCGGTGGCGACGGTGTAGAGCGCGAACATGATCGCGAAGGGCTGGTAGGCGTTGTAAGGAGCCGGAGACGCCGCCAGCGTCAGCGTCCCCAGGGTCAGCAGCAGGAAGACCGTCAGCGGATAGCGGCGCCGGGCCAGGAACACCAGCGAGATGGCCACGACGACCAGCGACAGCAGCGGATTCGTATACACCGGGCCGGTCACCCGCGGCGAGCCGAACGGTGCCAAGAACAACAGGGCTATGACGACGTCCACGAAGATCCGCTGCCACGGCCGCAGTCGTGCCTTGCGCAGGGCTGCGGTGTCGACCATGTCCCGACGGTAAGCCTGGCGGCCGAGGCCGATCAACGACGCGGGCCGAAAACCGTACCGGGGTAGGAGACGCGGGAGGCGCGGGACCGGACCCGGCTCCGATGTGCCGCCGGCCCGCCGCTGCGAGCGTTGACGCGTGATCGAGATCGAGAGCCTCAGCAAGCGCTACGGCGACACGTACGCCGTCCGGGACCTGTCCTTCGAAGTGCGCCCCGGCCGGGTCACCGGGTTCCTGGGACCCAACGGCGCCGGGAAGTCCACCACCATGCGCGCCGTCCTCGGACTGGACCTGCCGACCGCCGGCCGGATCCTGGTCGACGGCCGGCCCTACGCCGCGCTGGAGCGGCCGCTGACCCACGTCGGCGCGCTGCTCGACGCCGGCGGCGTGCACCCGGGCCGCAGCGCCCGTCAGCACCTGCGCGCGGTCGCCGCCGCCGGGAAGCTGCCGGAGCGCCGGGTGGACGAGGTGCTGGGCCGCGTCGGCCTGGCCGCGGTGGCCGACCGCCGCGTCGGCGGCTTCAGCCTGGGCATGCGCCAGCGCCTGGGCATCGCCACCGCGCTGCTCGGCGACCCGGGGATCCTGCTGTTCGACGAGCCGGTGAACGGCTTGGACCCGGAGGGCATCCGCTGGATCCGGGACCTGATGAAGGCACTGGCTGCCGAGGGCCGGACGGTGTTCGTCTCCAGCCACCTGATGAGCGAGATGGAGCACACCGCCGACCACCTGGTCGTGATCGGCCGGGGCCGGCTGATCGCCGACATCGCCGCCCGGGAGCTGATCGCCCGCTCGGCCGGCGGCTTCCTGACGGTCCGCACCGACGATCCGGGCCCGCTGATCGCGCTGCTCGCCGGGGCCGGCGGACAGGTGACGCCGGACGGCCCGGACACGCTGCGGGTGGCGGGCCTGGACGGCGACCAGGTGGCGCGGCTCGCGCACCGCGCCGGGATCCTGCTGCTGGAGGTGACGCGCCAGTCGGTCTCGTTGGAGGACGCGTATCTGCGGCTGACCGACGCGTCGGTCGAGTACCGGGGGGCCTGATCATGATCAAGTCGGAGTGGATCAAGCTGTGGAGCGTGCGCTCCACTTGGTGGGCGCTCTATGTCGCGGCGGTCGGGATGATCGGGATCGCCGTGGCCTACGCGCTGGTCGTCAAGCCGGACCAGGCCTCGCCGACCGACGCCCTCCAGGGCACGGCCTTCGGCCAGCTGGCCTTCGGCGTGCTGGGCGTGCTCGTGGTGTCGACGGAGTACAGCACCGGGCTGATCCGGACCACGTTCGCCACCGTGCCCCGGCGCCGCCTGGTGATCGCGGCGAAGGCCGGCCTGCTGTTCGCGGTGCTGCTGGTCGGGGGCCAGGCCGCGGCGCTCGCCGCGTTCCTCGCCGCGCAGGTCCTGCTGGGACACCGCGGCGTGCACTTCTCGCTGGCCGACCACGACATGCTGATCTCGGTGCTGGGCTGCGGCTGCTACCTGGTGTTCATCGGCATGTTCGGCTTCTGCGTCGGGGTGCTGCTGGAGCGGACCACGGCGGCGGTCGCGACGTTCTTCGGGATCGTGTTCGTCGGCATGGGGGTGATCCCGAACCTGATGCCGGGGTCCGTCAAGGCCGACATCGCCCGGCTGACCTTTCTGAGGATCGGCGAGGCGATGTCGACCCCGGCGCGGACGCTGCCCCGGGAGCCCGCCGGCTGGCTGTTGGGCACCGGCGCGGCGTGGGGGGTGTGCGTGCTCTACCTGGCGGTCGTGCTGGTGGTCCCGCTGCTGGTGGTCACGCGGCGGGACACCGGCTGACGGTCACATGTGGACGGCGGCCTGCCCCTCGGGGTCGCCCTTGGGCGCGCCGGGCCGGTACAGGAAGAAGCAGATCACCGCGCCGGCCACGAAGAACCAGGCCGACCAGCGATAGGCGGTGGCGTAGCTGTGCAGCTGCGCCTGCGCCTGCAACAACTGGCTCGGCGGCTTGCCCTTGACGTAGTTCGTCGCGGCGGTGGCGGCCAGGCTGGACAGCAGCGCGGTACCGATGGAACCGCCGACCTGCTGACAGGTGTTCACCATCGCCGAGGCGACGCCGGCGTCGTTCGCCTGGACCCCGTAGGTGGCCATCGCCATCGCCGGGGCGAAGATCAGACCCATGCCGACCCCGACCACCAGCAGCGGCGGCAGGACGTGCGCGGCGTAGGTGCTGTCCAGCTCCAGGCCGGTCAGCCAGAACATGCCGGCCGCGCCGCAGGCCATGCCGAGCGGCACCAGCGGCTTGGGGCCGACCCTGGGCAGCAGCACGATCGTCGCCACCTGGGCGGCCACCATCAGCGCCGCGATCATCGGCAGGAACGCCAGACCGGTCTTGACCGGCGAGTACTGCAGGATGGTCTGGAGGTAGTAGGTCAGGAACAGGAAGACGCCGAACATGCCGGCACCAGTGATGAACATGCCGAGGTAGGACGCGCCGCGGTTGCGCTCGCCGGGCACGCGCAGCGGCAGCAGCGGGTGCTCGGCGCGGGTCTGCCACCAGGCGAACACGGCCAGCAGCACCAGGCCGACGATCAGGCTCACCCAGCACTGCGGGGAGCTCCAGCCCTCGGACTCGGCCCGGGAGAAGCCGAAGACCAGTAGGAACAAGCCCGCACAGGCCAGGAACGTGCCCGGCAGGTCCAGCGTGGGCCGCCCCTCGGGGCGGTGGTTCGGGACGAACATCCGGGCGCCGACCAGTGCCACCGCGGCGATCAGCAGGTTCACGAACAGCGTCCAGCGCCAGTTCAGGTACTCGGTGAGCAGGCCGCCGACCAGCAGGCCCACGGCGCCGCCGGCGCCGGCCACCGCGCCGTACACGGCGAAGGCCCGGTTCCGCTCGGCCGGGTGGGTGAAGGTCGTGGTCAGCGCGGACAGCGCGGCCGGAGCCAGCAGCGCGCCGAACAGGCCTTGGAGCGCGCGGCCGGCGATCAGCACGCCGACGTTCGGCGCGATGCCCGCCAGCGCCGAGGCGATGGCGAACCCGACCAGGCCGCTGATCAGCGCGGTCCGGCGGCCGAACAGGTCGGCGAACCGGCCGCCGACCAGCAGCAGCGAGCCGAAGGCCAGGGCGTAGGCGGTGACGATCCACTGCCGGGAGTCGTTGGAGAATCCCAGGTCCTCCTGCGCCGACGGCAGCGCGATCGTCACGATCGTGGCGTCCAGCACCACCATCAGCTGGGCCAGACTCACCACCGCGAGGATCATCCACTCGTGCGGCACCCGGGGCCCGTACTCGGAGTCCTCCAAAGCCTGCTTACCGGCTTTGGAGGACTCGGTCGCGCTTTCCGGCTGGGGCATGTCGGTCCCCCTTCCTGAGCGAAGAAGATCATCCGTCCCGACGCTATGTCGCTCGTCGTCGCGCCGCGACCGGAAGCGATCAGCGTGCCCCGATCAGGTGTGCGTAAACGATGATGTTGTCGGAGTAGCCATTGCGCTGGTCATAGCGGCCGCCGCAGGTGATCAGCCGCAGCGCCGCGTAGCCGGTCGGGCCGTAGACGGCGCGGGTGGGGAACCGGTCCTTGGGCACCAGCGCGACCGCGTCGACCGTGAACACGGCGATCCGCCGGTCGGCCCGGGCCACCTCCACCGCGTCCCCGGGCCGCACGGCGCCGAGCGCGTAGAACGCGGCCCGGTTGTCCGGGACCTCGCGGGAGTCGACATGGCCGGTGATGACCGCCGGGCCGGCCTGCCCCGGGGCCGGTCCCCGGTTGTACCAGGCGGCCTTCAGCGCTTCCCCCGGCTGCGGCACCCCGACGCCGCCGCCCTGTCCCAGCCCCAGGGCCAGGACGTCGGCGTGGATGCCGACGCGTGCGATCGAGACCCGCGTCGGGCGCGAGAAGGCCAGCGGCGGGGCGTGGTGCGCGGTGGCGGGGACGGCGCGGGCGGCCCACGGCGGCGGCTGGGGCGGGGAAGCGGTGCCGGGGGTGGTGAGCGCCTGGTGGACGAAGACCGAGCCCACGAGGGAGGTCAGGACCGAGGCCGCTGCCAGGACGCGGCCTGGACGGCTGCGGCGGCCGGGGGTGGCCGGGGTCCTGACGGTCGGGGGCGGGCGGACAGCGGCTGTGCTGGTCGGGATCGCCACGACCGTGGCGGACTCCCCGCTCACTCGCGGGTGCCCGCTCGTCGTCGGCGGACGACGGACGCGGTGGCGAAGCCGATGCCGCTGAGGACGAAGGCTGTGCCCAGGGCGGCGTCGCCGATGCCGAGGTGGTCGGAGGCCGAGCCGTCGCCGGTGTCGGCGGCGCCGCGCGGGGCGACGCTCCCGGCGGCCTGGGCGGCGGCGACCACGTGGATGGTGGCGGTCACGGTGCCGCCGCAGTGCAGCGTCAGCGTGTAGGCGCCGCTGATCAGGTCGTCGCGGAGGGTGCCCTGGCCGTCGGGCCTGGTCGCCGTCATGGTGATCGGCGCGGTCAGGGCCGGGGAGGTCGCGGTGCCGGTGGCCGTGGGACAGCCGGCGGCGGAGGCGGAGACCCAGATCCGGCCGCCGGGGGCGGCGGGGTCCGGCTGGATCGTGGGGGTCGGCTTGGTGATGGTGGTCGAGCCCTGTGTCGCCGAGCCCTGTGCCGCCGAGCCCTGTGCTGCTGAATCCTGCGCTGCCGAGCCCTGTGTCGCCGAACTCCGCGCCACCGGGCCTCCAGTGCTCGCAGCACCCGGCGCGGCGGTTGTCCCGGGGCCCGTGACCGTGCCGGTGGACGCCGCCGCGACCGCCGGCCCCATCGCCACCGCCAGAGCCGTCACCGTCATCAGAATCCTCATGCGCTCCCTCATTCCAACCCCGCCAGCCAGGTGCGCAGCGTGTCCAGCACGAACGCCCGCGTCGGCTCGGCCTCGTTGAACAACTCGTGGTACGCCCCCGGGAACTCCGCGATCCGCGTGCTTCCCCTCGGCAGCGCCGCGCCGAAGCGGCGGGCCCCGGCCGCGTCGATCAGCCGGTCCGCGCCGGCGATCAGCACCAGCACCGGACAGGGCACCCGGCCCGCGTCCAGGACCGCGCGCTCGCCCTCGGTGAAGATGAAGCGGGCCAGGGCCGCGGAGATCCGGTCGTGGCAGAACGGGTCGGCGCGCAGCGCCGCCGCCACCGCCGGGTCGTGCGACAGGCCGTTCTTGGGCAGGCCGTTCGGGACGGTCAGCCCGCGCGGCAGCAGCTCCGCCGCCCGCAACGCGACGCCGCGGACCCCGTTCGGGCTCTGCCCCACCGCCGGCGACGACAGCACCACCGCCCGCGGGTGCACGCGGCCGCCGGTCAGGGCGCGCGCCACGACGCAGCCGCCGAGGCTGTGCCCGAGCACCAGCGGCGGCGGCGCGCCCCGGTCGTCGGCCCGGACTGCGGCGTCGAAGTCCTCGAACACCGTCGCCAGGTCGTCGACCAGGGCCGACGGCCGCCGGACGTGGCCGCGCGGGCCGTCGGAGCGGCCGAACCCGGCGTGGTCGTAGGCCCGGACCCGGTATCCCAGCTCCGTGAGGAACTCTGCGAGCGTGCGATAACGGCCGCTGTGCTCGCCGAGGCCGTGCACGAGCAGGATCGCGCCGCGCTGCGCGACGCCAGGTTCGGGCCTCCAGTCCCGGACGAACAGCTCCACGCCGTCCGGGGTCGCGGCCAGCCGCACTTCCTCGCGGACCGGTGTCAGGCGCGGCGGTGCCGACGGAATCGGGGCCAGGACAGGGGATACAGGGGACATCGTCATGAGAAGCGGCTCCTCAAAGACGGCGAGGACGCGAGGGCCGCTCGCTCCACCGCGACTCCACCACGGCTCCTGCATGGTGCGCGCCAAGGTGGAGAAAGGTTCCAGATATCGGTGGCTGGCCGCAGTCGGGCATCGCAAGGCTCCCATCGTCGCGCACCGGACATCGCGACCGTAACGCCGCAAAGACGGCGGCGCTCGGCGGGTGGTCCAGTGGGGCGGCGCGAACGAGCACGGACGGATCGGAAAAAGGGGCGGTGTGCGATGGGGGATCGGCGAACCCGGAGGCGGGTTCTCGGTCTGGCGCTGGTGACGGCGGCGAGCGTCGCGGCGCTGTCGACGGTGGCGGGGTGCGGCAAGAGCGCCGCGAAGACTCCGACCGCGCTGCGGCTGAGCATCGACAAGACGCAGGGGCTCGCGTACGAACCGGTCCACATCACGGTCCTCGGCGGAGCCCCGGGCTCCACGGTCACGGTGCGGGCGACGGCGGTCGACGACCGCGGCGTGCACTGGAGCAGCCAGGCCGACTTCCGCGCGGACGCCGCCGGGACGGTCGACCTCGCGGCGCAGGCCCCGGTCCGCGGCAGCTACGGCGGCGTGGACGCCATGGGGCTGTTCTGGTCGATGGACCCGCCGGCCGGGGACCCGTCCGAGAAGTTCCCGACGACCGGCTTCTCGGTGGACGTCACCGCGACGGACCAAGGCGCGACGACCACGCAGAGCGTGAAGCGCGTGTTCCAGGCGCCGGGGGAGACCGTCCAGGAGCTGACCGTCGCGCACGACGGCTTCGAAGGCCACCTGTTCCTGCCGCCGGGGCTCGTCAAGCCCACGCCGGCCCTGATCATGATCGGCGGCTCCGAGGGCGGCGAGTCGACCTACGGCGCGGCGATGCTCATGGCGGCGAAGGGCATCCCGGCGCTGTCGGTCGGCTATTTCGCCGTCACCGGCACGCCCCAGAACCTCCAGAGCATCCCGCTGGAGTACTTCGTCAAAGCCGCGACCTGGCTGGAGCAGCAGCCGCTGATCGACAAGCGCCACGTCCTGCTGTTCGGCGTCTCACGCGGCTCGGAGGCCGCTCTGCTGACCGCCCAGTACTACCCGGACCTGGTGCACGGCGCGGTCCTGATCGCGCCCAGCGCCGAGGTGTGGGGCGGCCTGCCCGACTCCGACGTCGCCTGGACCCGGGCCGGCGACCCCGTCGCCCCGCCCGGCGCCGACATCCCGGTGGACAAGGTCGACGGCCCGGTCCAGGCCTTCGCGGGCACCGACGACAAGCTCTGGACCGCGCCGGCCTGGGCCCGCCAGATCGACGACGAGCTGAACCGGGCCGGCGTCGCCCATCCGCACGCGGCGCACGTGTACCAGGACGCCGGGCACATGGTCGGCGCCATCCCGTACCTGCCGCTGCTGACCACGTACACGCTGAGCGGCCGGACGTTCCAGCTCGGCGGCACCCGCCAGGCCAACGCGGCGGCGCAGGCGCAGACCTGGAAGGCGGTCTTCGACCTGATGGCCGGGCTGTCGGGCCAGTCGGGCTAGCCGGGCTAGTCGGGCTTGCCGAACGTGCCGGGTCGGCAGGGCTGGCCGGGCCGTCGAGAAAGCGATGGCGGCCGGTGCGAACCGCTGCGCACCGGCTGCCGTCCGCCCGGCCTCACGCCGCGGCGAAGGCCTCCTCGATCACCTTCAGGCCGTCCTCCAGCAGCTCCTCGCCGATCACCAGCGACGGCAGGAACCGCAGCACGTTGCCGAAGGTGCCGCAGGTCAGGATCACCACGCCGGCGGCGTGGCAGCGCTTGGCGACGGCGCCGGCCAGCTCCGCGTCCGGCTCCTTGGTGCCCGGCTTGACCAGCTCGACGGCGATCATCGCGCCCCGGCCGCGGACCTCGCCGATCCGCGGGTCGGCGGCGGCGAGCCTGCCGAGGCGGTCCTTCATCACGGCCTCGATCTTGCGGGCCCGGCCGGCCAGGTCCTGCTCCTTCATGGTCTGCAGGGCGCCGAGCGCGCCTTCGCAGGCCACCGGGTTGCCGCCGTAGGTGCCGCCCAGGCCGCCGGGGCCGGCGGCGTCCATGATCTCGGCGCGGCCGGTGACCGCGGCCAGCGGCAGGCCGCCGGCGATGCCCTTGGCGGTGGTGATCAGGTCCGGGATCACGCCCTCGTGGTCCACCGCGAACCAGTCGCCGGTGCGGCAGAAGCCGGACTGGATCTCGTCGGCGATGAACACGATGCCCTGCTCGCGGCACCACTCGGCCAGGCCGGGCAGGAAGCCGTCCGGGGGCACGATGAAGCCGCCCTCGCCCTGGATCGGCTCGATCAGGACCGCCGCCACGTTGTGCGCGCCGACCTGCTTCTCGATCAGGGTCTTGGTCTGCGCCAGGGCCTCGGCGGCGGCCTGGTCCGGGCCGGTGGGCCAGCGGAACGGGTAGGCCATCGGCACCCGGTAGACCTCGGGGGCGAACGGGCCGAAGCCGTCCTTGTAGGGGGCGACCTTGGCGGTCAGGGCCATCGTCAGGTTGGTGCGGCCGTGGTAGCCGTGGTCGAAGACCACGACGGCCTGGCGCTTGGTGTACGCCCGGGCGATCTTGACCGCGTTCTCGACCGCCTCGGCGCCGGAGTTGAACAGCGCCGAGCGCTTCTCGAAGTCGCCGGGGGTGAGCTCGGCCAGCGCCTCGCAGACCGCGACGTAGGACTCGTACGGCGTGACCATGAAACAGGTGTGGGTGAACTTCGCCAGCTGCTCGGAGGCGTTGCGGACGACGTTGGTGTCGGCGTGCCCGACCGAGGTCACGGCGATGCCCGAGCCCAGGTCCAGCAGCTGGTTGCCGTCGGCGTCGAGCAGGATCGCGCCGTCGGCGTCGGTGACGAACACCGGCAGCGTGGTGGACACGCCGCGGGCGACCACCCGGTTGCGGCGCTCGAACAGCTCGCGGGACTTCGGGCCCGGGATCTCGGTGACGAGACGCCGTTCCTGCTTGAGCTCGGTCATGGTGCCTCCTGGCGGGGTAGTCGCGGTTCTTCCGCAGCCTAAGCGCGCCGTGCCGGAGCGGCACAGGACGCGGTGGCGGGTCCAGGTTCGGCGTTGGGCCGAATTGGCGAGTGCGGGGGCCGGCCGGGCTCCGCGCCGCTCCCTTTCGCCGAGTCGTAGTTCTGATACACAGAACGTGTGACGACTCAAGGCCAGGCCCCCGCCCCCGGACCTCTGCCGCCGGGCTGGTACGCCGATCCCGCGGGCCACCCGCAGCTGCGCTACTGGACCGGCACCAAGTGGACCGAGCGCACCCGGCCCGACGTGCAGGCCTGGGTCCACGGCCCGCGGCTGGTGGACGTGCCCGGAGTCTTCGCCTACGGCCGCGACCCGCGGCAGGCGGCGGCCGCGCGGGTCGGCCGCGAGTCCCGGCAGCGGGCTCTGCGTTACCTGATGTACGCCCCGCTGGCCCTGGTGGTGCTGGCGGTCCCGGCCGGCATCATCCTCACCTCGATCGGGCTGCACGGGTTCCCGCTCTGGGTCGTCTTCATCGTCCTGGTGCTGGGGGCCTGCGGCTGGGCCGGCGGCTGGGTGCCGGTCGGGCGGGTGCTGTGGGAGCAGCACGGCGACCGCTTCGGCGGCGCGGCCCGCCGGCGCAAGGCGCTGCCGCCGCCGAAGCCGGACATGTGGCGGGACCTGCGCAGCGCCGGGCACGTCGCCGCGGCCAGCCGCCTGGACGCCGCGGCCGACCACGGCGAGCTCACCGACGTGGACTACGTCCGGGTGACCCGGGTGATCCGGCAGGCGCAGGGCGACGACGACCGCCTGGCCGCGGCCGCCGCCGAGATCGAGGACGCCGGGGCGCACGCCTGGCTGCACGCCTCCGGCCAGCGCGACCTGCCGGCCCGGCTCGGCGAGCACGACCTGATGACCGGGCAGGTGCGCCTGGGCGTGGCCTCCAGGACGGGCAAGAACCCGGCCACCCACGCCGGCCAGACCTTCGCGCTGGACGCCGAGGTGCTGCGCACCTCGCTGCTGGTGATAGGGCCGCCCGGAAGCGGCAAGTCGCGCAGCTTCGCGCGTCCCATCGTGGAACTCCTCGGTTTGCAGACCCTGACCAACATGGCCTCGGTGGTGGTCATCGACCCGCGCGGCGACTACGCCCTGCCCGGCTTCTTCGACGTCGACATCGACCCCGGCAATCCCGAGTCGCCGTGGGGCTTCGACCTCTACGGCGGCGCCCGCAACCCGGCCGAGGCCGCCGACCGGCTGGCCGGCGCGCTGCTGCCGCCCGGTGTGGAGCCGGAGGCGGACGCCGCCGCGCACAACGCGCTGGACGCCGCGCTGAGCTGGTTCCGCGAGCGCGAGAGCCGCTACCCCACGCTGCGCGAGCTGATCGCCGAACTGGACCAGGGCGGCCCGCGGCTGCTGGTCGAGCGGCTCCGGCTGCTGGACCGGCCGGCCCTGGTCGACCTGTTCGACGGCCCGCCGGACCGGCGGTTCTCGATGCGCGAGATCGACAAGCCGCTGCGGGTCCGGATCGCGCTGCCCGAGGGCGCGCACCCGCAGGCCGCCCGGATCCTGGCCCGGCTGGCCGTGTCGCAGTTCGTCCAGACCGTCTCCGCGCCGGACGTCGACCGCTCGATCTTCAAGGGCCTGGTGGTCGACGACGCCGGGCGGTTCGTGGACGAGTACGTGGTGCAGGGCCTGCAACGGGCGCGCGCGGCCAACGCCGGCCTGATCCTGCTGGCCCAGTCGATGCGGGAGTTCCCCGAGGACCTGCGCGCGACCGTGTTCGCGAACACCGGGTGCAAGGCGGTCTTCGCCGGGATCGACCCGCAGGACGCCGCCTACATCGCGGATTTCTGGGGCAAGCAATGGGTTCCGGAGACCACGGTGACCACCGGGCAGGAGCACACCACCCGCTCGGGGACCATCACCGGCCCGCCGGAGCGGCGGCGCAGTGCGCAGTCCTTGGGGCGCAACACCAAGCGGCCCGGGCAGCTGCTGGCGCTGACCGGCGGGTCGTCGGTGGCGCATCAGCGCTCGGTGTCGACGCGGCCGGTGGAGCGGTACGTGTGGTCGCCGTCGGAGATCATCAATGAGATTCCGACCGGGCACGCCCTGATCTCGCTGGCCACGGCGGACGGCTTCCGGACGCCTCCGGTCCTGGTGGACCTGCGGGGATAGCCAGAGTCTTGACCACAATCGGCACGGCGACAGGCAGTAGCCGTACCAATGGTTCTCAGTACTCGATTTCAGGTTCGTAATCCATTTGTGATGAGGTGGTTATCGGTCGGCCTGAGGTCGGCTGGAATCTACTGATGGGGTTTTACCTATGAGCAAGAACCGTCCGCTGGCCGTCTCCGCCCTCATAGCATCGGCGATGGCCGCCGGCGCCGTCGCCGCGGCTCCGGCGATGGCCGCCGACACCGGCACGTCAACGGGGTCCAACGCAGGCACCACGAACTCGAACACCGCGAACTCGAACACCGCGAGCACGAACACCGCGACCACCAACGCCGCCCCGGTCCTGGACCGCGTCGGCGGCTCCGACCGCTACCTGACGGCGCTCAACGCCTCCCAGACCGCCTTCAAGGCCGGCGGCTCCGCCAAGGGCGTCGTCATCGCCCGCGGCGACCTCTACGTCGACGCCCTGGCCGGTACGCCGCTGGCCGCCAAGTCCGGCTCGGCGCTGCTGCTCACCGACTCCAAGTCGCTGACGCCCGGGGTGGCCGCCGAGATCAAGCGGGTGCTCGGCACCGGCGACGCGGCCAAGGGCAAGAAGATCACCATCCTCGGCGGCGAGGCCGCCATCACCCCGGCGGTCGAGAACCAGCTCAGGGCCCTGGGATACGGCGTGGAACGGATCGGCGGCTTCGACCGCTACGCCACCGCGCTGGACATCGCGCACTCCAGCACGCTGAACGCCAAGAACGCGATCGTCGCCACCGGCGCGAACTTCGCCGACGCCCTGTCGGCCGGCCCGCTGGCCGCCGCCGCGCCGGACTCGGCGATCGTGCTGTCCAACGGCACCACCGTCACCGACGCCGCCACCGCCGCGTTCATCAAGGGCGCCGGCACCGTCACCTCGGTCGGCACCCCGGCCGTGACCGCGGTGAACAAGCTGGGTGTCAAGGACACCGAGCTGGCCGGGGCGGACCGGTACGCCACCGCCGCCGCGGTGGCCACCAAGTCGATCCTGAAGGACAGCAGGACCGCGGTCGTGGCCAACGGCCTGACCAGCTTCGCGGACCCGCTGGTCGGCGGTGTCTTCGCGGCGTCCAACCACGGCGCGCTGCTGCTCACCGACCCGGCGCACCTGCCGCCGACCACCGCCGCCGCGCTGGTCGGGTTCTCCGCGCCGCTCCAGCACGTCACCATCTTCGGCGGCCTGCAGGCCGTGTCGCAGGGTGTGCAGACGCAGATCCAGCTCCTGCTGAACGGCGGCTACACGGTCTACATCGACCAGCTCAAGGCGGCCGTGGTCAAGGCCCAGGCCGATGTCGCCACCGCCCAGAAGGGCTACGACGGCACCGTCGCCGACACCGCCGCGCCGGGTGCCGCCCTGGTCGCCTTCGACACCGCCGTCGCGGGCGGGAGCGACAACGCGGTGAAGACCGCCGAGAAGCAGCTGTTCGACGGCGCGAAGGTCTCCACCGACGTCAAGGTCAAGACCGCCTACACCGGGTACGGCCAGGCGCTGGCCGCGTTCCAGGGCGCCGGCGCGCACCCGAGCCAGGCGATCGTGGACGCGCTGTCCGTCGCGCGCTGGAACCTGGAAGTGGCGATCGACGCGCCCAGCACCGACGCGGCGGTGACCAACGCCGCCGCCGCGCTGGACGCCGCGGTCAAGGCGACCAGCGACGCGACGATCACCGCCGCCGACGCCGCCTCCACCAAGGCCGCGCAGGGCTACGCGGTCGCGGTGAAGGCCGCGAGCGACAAGCTCACCGCCGCGCAGGCGGCCCTGGCCGCGGCGCAGAAGGCGCTCGCCGACGCTCAGGCCTGAGCTTCGCGAGTGCTCGGCCTTGAGCCCTGAGCTCTGGCCCCTGAGTCCCAGAGCTCCGGGTGCGCCGACGCGCTGACGCGTTGAGAAAACCCCTCGGCCCGGCGGTCCCCCCGCCGGGCCGAGGCATGCTCGAGCCCGGTTCCGCCCATCACGCGGAACCGGACCCCGGTTCGTTCAGCTGTGCTTCCAGGCCACGGAGAAGTTCCCCGCGGACGAGAGCGCGCCCGGCACCGCCTTGGTGGTGCTGCCGGTGGCCATGGTGATCTTGTCCGGCGAGAAGGACGACAGGGCCGCGCCGTTGGCCTTGGAGGCGCTGAAGTTCACGGTGCCGAACTTCGCCAGCGGCAGCACGCCGCTGCTGCTCGACGGCGCCTCGGCGATCACCTCGGCGGAGGCCAGCGCCGGATTGCTCAGCGTGGAGTGGATGGTGTGCGACCAGTTCTTGGTCTTGTCGGTCAGCACCAGCGTGAACTTGTTGCTGCCGTTGTAGGTGACCGAGGCCTGGAAGACGTCGCCGGGGGAGACCGGGTTGGAGAAGTTGACCGGGTAGGCCGGGTACATCTCGTACCAGGACGAGTACACCGCCCGGCCGCCGGAGCAGTCGGCCTCGGTGCCGGTCTGCTCGACCGAGTTGCTGCCGTCGCCGTCCAGGCCGACCCAGAACGACGAGTAGGTGGTCTGCGACCCGCAGCTCACCGCGGGCTGGGTCCAGGTCGCGCTGACCGAGGTGAAGCGGGCGCCGGTCGCGGCGTAGCCGGACCAGTTGCCGGAGGTGCTGTGGAACGGGTGGGAGAGCCCTTGCGCGCTGCCGTTGAACACCGCGGCGGAAGCCGGGGACGTCAGGACGGCCGCGGATATCGCTCCGGAGAACGCCAGCGCGGCCGAAGCCCATCGACGGGCAGAAGACATCCTGTGTCTCCAATCTCTGTGGGGTGAGATGGAGACTAGGAAAGGGTCCGACCCGTGTCTGCCCCAGAAATGGCAAAATCCTGATTCGCCGTGATGCGCGGTGGTTCGCCACCGCCCCGCCCGGTTTCGCACAGATCTTCTGATCCGGGTCCGGCGGCCGGCCGCGCGGGCGTCCGGCTCCGGCTCAGGACCAGCTCAGGACCAGCTCAGGGCCGGCTCAGGGCGGGTCCAGGCTGATGCGAGGACGGTTCAGGGCTGGTTCAGGTCTGACTGGGTGCCGACTCGGTGCTGATTCAGGGCTTGTTCCGGGGTGAGAACGACGCGAGCCCGCGCAGCATCAGGTCCAGCCCGAACTCGAACCGGCCGTCCGGGCCGCCGGACTCGAACATCGGGTCGGCCAGCGCCACCAGGTTCGGGAACACCGCGACCGGCAGGGACTTGATGTAGTCCTTCATCTGCCCGGCCCAGACCTCGATGTCCTCCCGGGAGCTGTCGCCGTGCTGGGAGAACCGGATGTCCTCCTCGAAGACGCTCGCCACCGTGTACAGCGAGAGCACGTCGCCGGCCCAGGCCGCCACGTGGTCCGGCAGGTCGCCGGCCCGCAGCACCGCCATGAAGCCCTCGACGATGCGCAGCCCGCTCGGGCCGAAGGGCACCTGGCCGAGCATGGCGCGGGCGATGCCCGGGTGCGCCTGGAGCACTCGCCGGGTGCCGCGCATCGTCTCGCGCACCTGCTCGACCCAGCGGTCGGGGTCCGGCTCGGGGAAGTCGACGCTGCCGAAGACCCGGTCGATGACCAGCTTCAGCAGCTCGTCCTTGTTGGCGACGTGCGCGTAGAGCGAGGCCGCCCCGGTGCCCAGCTCGGCGCCGAGCCGGCGCATCGACAGCCCGTCGTAGCCGTCGGTCTCCAGGACGTGCAACGCGGCCTCGACGATCGCCTCCTGGCTCAGCGGGGCGCGGGCCGGAGTCTTCGCCTTGCGGCTGCGCTCCCACGGGGGGACGGGCGCGTCCGGGACCTCGTTCGGGGCTTGTGCGTTCGCCATCAGGGTGGCTCTCCCTTCCTTCTCCCGAACACTGTACGCCTCTCGAACGCTGTTCGTAAGCACGAACGACGTTTGACACGAACGCCGTTCGAGGGTAGAACGGTGTTCGTAGAACGGCGAACGCTGTTCGACGGGCCGTTCTTCCGGCCCGGAGTTCGCGATATAGCTTGACATCGCGGCAACGAGATATATCGTAATCTCTGCCGAACGGTGTTCGCAGCCACGAACCACGTTCCACCCACACTGACGTTCCGCATGCCGTGCAGCTCCCGGAGGGGGATCTCCATGACCACCACGCTCGACGACACCAGCGACCACTCCGCCCAAGACCTGGCCAAGAACGCCGGTGCGCCACCGGACCCGGGCGGCCCGGCCGGGCCCGAAACCGGGCCCGAAACCGGGTCCAAGGCCAAGACCAAGCTCGCCAAGGCCGTCATCTTCGCGCTGTTCGCGATCATCGGCGCGGACATCATGGACCTGCTGGACACCACGATCATGAACATCGCGGGTCCGGTCCTCCAGAAGGACCTCGGCACCTCCACCTCGGCCCTGCAATGGATCGTCGCCGGCTACACCCTGACCTTCGCGGTCATGCTGACCACCGGCGGCCGCCTCGGCGACGTCTTCGGCCGCAAGCGGATGTTCCTGATCGGCATCGGCGGCTTCCTCGTCGGCTCGATCCTGTGCTCGCTGGCGCAGAACTCCGGCGAGCTGATCGGCGCGCGCATCCTCCAGGGCGGCTTCGCGGCCGTCATGATCCCGCAGGGCCTGGGCATGCTGCGGGCCATGGTGCCGAACGAGCAGATGGGCGCGGTGTTCGGCATCTTCGGCCCGATGATGGGCCTGGCCTCCACCCTCGGCCCGATCCTCGGCGGCTGGCTGGTCGGCGCCGACCTGTTCGGCCTGAGCTGGCGCGCGATCTTCCTGGTGAACGTGCCGATCGGCCTGGTGGCGCTGGTCGCCGGCGCCCGGGTGCTGCCCCACGACGACCACATCGAACAGGGGAACAAGGCCAAGCTCGACATCGTCGGCATGCTGCTGGCCACCGCCGGCATCATGATGCTGGTCTACCCGCTGGTCCAGGGCCGCGAGGCCGGCTGGCCGGCCTGGATGTTCGGCCTGATGGCCGCCTCGCTGCCCACCTTCGGGGTGTTCGCGCTGCACCAGCGCCGCCGCAACAGCGTCGGCCGCGACCCGTTCGTGGTGCCGACCCTGTTCCGCAAGCGCTCCTTCAACAGCGGCATCAGCGTGCTGTTCGCCTTCGGCGCGGCGATGAGCGGCATGTTCTTCGTCTACACCCTGTTCCTGCAGATCGGCCTCGGCTACAGCGCCCTGCACGCGGGTCTGACCATGGTGCCGCTGTCCGTCGGCATCATCATCTCCATGGGCATCTCGCAGGCCGTGATGCCGAAGATCGGCGAGCGGCGCACGCTCCAGACCGGCATGCTCGTGATGGCCGCCGGCACCGGCATCGCCTCCCTGCTGGTGCACAACTACGGCATCACCACGACCAGCTGGACCCTGATCGCGCCGCTGCTGGTCTCCGGCCTGGGCATGGGCATGATCTTCGGCCCGATCTTCGGCACCGTGCTGGGCGACCTGGAGGACCACGAGGTCGGCTCGGCCTCGGGCCTGCTGAACGCGGTCCAGCAGCTGGCCGGCGCCTTCGGGATCGCGGCCCTGGGCACCGTGTTCTTCGACAAGGCGGGGACGATGATGACCGCCGTCCCGGACGCCGCCACCCTGGTCTTCGGGATCAGCGCCGGGATCCTGGTGCTGGCCTGGGGCGCGGCCTTCTCGATGTCGAAGCAGTCCAAGGAAGCCGAGCACTGAGCTCGTCCCAGCAGCACTGAGCTTGCTCCAGCAGCACCGAGCTCGTTCCAGCAGCGCTGAGCTCGCTCTAGGGAAGCGGATCCGCTCTGAGAAGTCCGAGGAAGGCCTGGCCTTCCTCGGACTTCTCCCATTCCGCATGGCCGAGGAACCAGTCGCGATACGCGATCTCGGCGTTCTTCTCGCTGCCGCCGGGGACGACCGTCAAGAAGTAGTCGATCTCCGAGAGCTCGTACTCGGCGTGGGCGAGCGGGAACAGGGCGGGCAGCGCGGCCAACTCGGCGGCGGCTTCCGGCCGGCGGGCCCGGTAGGCATTGAGGAACCGCCGCACCTGGGCGTGCGGGATGTTCGCCGGGCCGCCGTCGCGGATCGACAGCCAGTCCACCGCGAACCGCTCCAAGGCGATGGCGACGTCGTGGACCGCCGTGGTGCGGTCGGCGAGGCCGAAGTCCAGCACGGTCGGGCTCCCGGCGCCGCGCCACAGCAGGTTCGCGCCGTGCCAGTCGTTGTGGGTCCACAGCGGTTCGAGACCGTCGAGCATCGGCAGCACGCGCTGATGCGCCGGAAGCAGGAGGCGTTCGACGTCGGACCGCCAGTCCCGGGCGGCCAGGAAGCCGCCGAGCAGGGGGCGGCGTGCGGCGAGGTGTTCGATCGCGGCGATCGGGTCGGCGCTGCCGAAGATCCCGAAGCCGGCGCTCAGGGGGCGGAAGGGCCGGGCCGGGGCGTCGTAGCCGACCGAGGCGGAGTGCAGATCGGCGAGCGCGGCGCCGGCGATCTCCGCGTGCGCCGCTTCCTTGTAAGGACACCAGGAGAAGGAGTCCTGGTAGAGGTCCTCGCCGTCGCCGAGCGCCTGGACCTCGTAGGTGAATTCGCCTTGAGCCCCGGCGGTCCAGGCATCGGGGACCGACACTCCGCGTTTGCGGACGTGGTCCATGAAGCCGTGCTCCTCGGCCAGGGCCTCGGGTGTCCGCAACGCCCGCGGCAGCCGCTTCACGATCAGCCGGCGGCCGTCGGCGGTCCGGATCCGCGCCGTCGTGGACAACGGACGCGGGCTGCGCCACTCGATCGCGGCGACCTCCTCGCCGAGCGCCGTCCCCACCTCGGCGAGCGTCAGACTCGGCCAGTCGCGCTGCACGACCGGCTCGGACCCCATGCCGAACACGAGGTCCTCGCCGCGGTCGCCGTCGCTCACGCCGGGCGCCTCCGGTCCAGCAGCACCAGGGCCCAGGTGGCGAGCGCGGCCGCCGCGAACGAGTACAGCGAGGCCGAGGCCCACCAGCCGGGGTGCACACCGATCCAGTCCTGGACGTGCGTCCAGATCCGCGCCCACCAGCTCACCGAGCCCGGGTTCAGCACCTGGTAGACCACGAACCCGACGGCCCACGGCAGCAGCATCGCCGGCCGGGCCGGCGAGCGCTCGGACAGGTCCCAGCGGCCCTCGCGGCCGCGGCCCAGGAAGTAGTCGACGCCGACCACCGCGGCCAGCGGGACGAACACCGAGCCGATCAGCCCCAGGAAGTTGGAGAACCCGCCGAGGTCGTGCACGAACAGCGCGATCACGGTGACCAGGGCGCCGACCGCGCCGGCCAGGACCCGCCGGTCCACCCGGGGCAGCAGGTTCTGCACCGACATCGCGGTGGAGTAGACGTTCGCGAAGGACTGGTCCGACTCGCGGAGCACCAGGACCAGGAAGAAGACCCAGCCGGCGGAGACGCCGAGCATGGTGTGGAAGACGTCGCCGTCCGGCCCGGCCTGGAGCAGCGCCACGATGCCGATCGCGTAGCACCAGAACTGCGTGATGCTGTAGCCGAGCACCGCCGCGCCGCCGGCCTGGCGGGCGTCGCGGGCGTGCCGCATGTAGTCCGCGGCCATCGGCAGGAACGACACCGACAGGGCCAGCGCGGCGTCCACCGCCGGGAAGAAGCCGCTCCAGGAGGTGCCGGTCTGGTGCGGGATCGGGTTCCGCAGCAGCTGCACCGTGAAGTAGAGCATGGACACGCCGACCGCGGCGGTCACGTATTTGCGCAGGATCCGCAGGATCGACAGGGGCCAGATCGCCATCGCCGTGCACAGCGCGCCGGCCGCCACCACGACCAGCGGCCGGGGTATCCGGCCGGTCATGGCGTCCACGCCCTGCACGATGACGGTGAGCTCGTACACGCCCCAGCCGATCAGCTGGAAGATGTTCGCCACGCTCGGCAGGAAGGACAGCCGGGTGCCGAACAGGCCGCGCAGCACGGCCATCGCCGGGGCTCCGGTCCGGGTGCCGACCACGCCGGCCAGCGCGGTCATCATCATCCCGGCCACCGTGCCCACGGCGATCGCCAGCAGCGAGGCGGGGATCGGCAGCGGGGAGTAGCCGATGGGGACCAGCACCACGGCGGCGCTGGAGAAGCCGATCAGGCTGACGCCGAGGTTCGCCCAGAACGCGGCCTGATCGCTGAAGGTGAGGGTGCGGGGCGCCTCGGTGGTGAGGCGCAGCGGCGCCTCGGCGGGGGCGGCGTTCGCCGGCGGGGTGGTCGTCGTCATGGCGTGCCCCATCGTACGGTCCCCGCCGCATCGCTGTTCGAGAGCGCTCACGCGCTGAACAGGCCGGACGGCGGCGGGGCCGTGCGACGTAGGCTTGGGCCGTGCCCCCCACGATCGCCTCCCTGCTCGCCGACCGCCCCCTCGGCCTGCGGTTGCTCACCGCCGAGGGCCTGGCCGGCGACACCGCGCGTGAGATCCGCTGGGTGCACACCACCGAGCTCAACGACCCGGCGCCGTTCCTTGAGGGCGGCGAGTTGCTGCTGACCACTGGCCTGCGCCTGGACGACCCGGGCTTCGACCTGGAGGCATTTCTGTCCGGCCTGGTCCGCGCAGGAGTGGCCGGACTGGGCTTCGGCGTCGGCCTGAACAACGCCACCGTGCCCGAACGCTTCGTCGCCGCCGCCGAGGACCACGGCCTGCCGGTGCTCGAAGTCCCCAAGGCCACACCCTTCATCGCGATCGCCAAGTCGGTCTCCAAGTCGCTCGCGGCCGAGGAGTACCGCGCCATCACCGAGGGCTACCGCACTCAGCAGGAGCTGGTGAAGTCGGCCCTGGCTGCCGAGCCGCAGCGGTCCCTGGTCCGGTCCCTGGTGCGCGGCCTGGGCCCGGACGCCTGGGCGGTGCTGTCCGCCGCCGACGGGACGGTGCTGCACAGCGCCGGTCCGACCCCCCGCAGTGTGGACCTCGCCCCGGAGCTGGCCCGCCTGCGCGGCCGCTCGCTCCCCAGCAGCTCCTCGATCCTCACCGACTCCGGGCACGTGGAGGTGCACGCCCTGGGCGCGGGCAAGCGCGTGATGGGCTTCCTGGCCGTCGGCCTGCTGGGCCGCACCACCGGTCCGGACATCACCGGGCGCCAGATCCTGGCCGTCGCGCTGACCCTGCTGACCCTCGGCGTCGAGCAGCCGACGAAGGACGGGACGGTCGCCGAGCTGACGCTGCGCCGCACGGTGGTGCGCCTGCTGCTCGGCGGCCACGTCGAGGCGGCGCGGGAGGCGGCGGGCGAACTGCGCGTGCCGCTGCCGGCCGAACCGGTGCGGATCGCGCGCGACTCGGTGCGCGAGGACGCGGCGCCGGACCGGATGTTCGTGCTCGAAGAGGAGGCCGAGCGGGTGCTGATCGCCTCGGCCGACTTCGAAGGCTTCACCGGCGGAGTGTCCGACGCGGTCGGCTATGCGGACTTCGGACGCGCCTACCGGCAGGCGGGCGAGGCACTGGCGACGGTGCGGCGGACCGGCCGCTCACCGGTCTACTTCGCCGAGGCCGGATCCGGCCTCACCGCTCTGTTCGGCGACCTGGCGGTCCGCGACTTCGCCGCCGGGGTGCTCCGCCCGCTGGCCGACGGGGACCGCTCGGCCCTGCTGCCGACACTGCGCGCCTGGCTCGCTCACAACGGCCAGTGGGACGCCGCCGCCGCCGAGCTGGGGGTGCACCGCCACACGGTGCGGGCCCGGATCGCGCGCGCCGGGGAACTGCTCGGCAAGGACCTGACCGCGTCCGACTCGGCGGACGCGCGGATGGAGCTGTGGCTGGCGTTGCGGGTGCGGGAAGGACAGTGATCGTTCGGCAGTGCGGGCAAAAGCGCACGGAGTCCCCGATGCTGGCGCGGTGGTGATGGTGGGGTGGTGATGGCGCGGCGGTCTGAGTTCGGCGGCGCGAGTTCCCATCTGCCGGTCCGGCGGTGCGGGCGAGAGCGCGCGGAGCTGGCACGAAGTCGCCACTGACCTGGCACAAAGCCGCCATCGAGGCTCCGGCGCGTCCGCCGTGACGCCGGTACCTGGCCGACCGGCGCGCAACCGGCTCCCGAATCACCCCCGACCGGGCGCCGTGCTGGCCCGAACGGCCTGCCCGCCACGTCCGACTGGCCATCGCGTACACCGCGCCGGCGATCGCCCCGACCTACCCTGTGTCCATGACTGAGCAGGCAACGCCGTTCTGGATCGGCTCCAAGCAGGCCACCGGCACCGACAGCTACGAGGTGTACTCGCCCTACGACGGCGCCCACGTCGCCACAGTCTCCATTCCCACCGAGGACCAGGTCGAGCAGGCGGTCGCGCTGGCCGCCGCGGCCGCCAAGGAGACCGCCGACCAGCCCGCGCACGTCCGCGCCGCCGCCCTGGACCACGTCTCGCGCCGCATCGGCGAGCGCGCCGACGAGATCGCGGCGCTCATCACCGCCGAGAACGGCAAGCCGCTGAAGTGGGCCAAGGCCGAGGTCGGTCGGGCCGTCTCGGTGTTCCGGTGGGCCGCCGAGGAGGCCCGCCGGTTCGGCGGCGAGGTGCAGCGGCTGGACACCGACGCCAACGCCACCGGCCGCACCGCGATCGTCCGGCGCTTCGCCCGCGGGCCGGTGCTGGGCATCGCGCCGTTCAACTTCCCGCTCAACCTGGTCGCGCACAAGGTGGCGCCGGCCATCGCGGTCGGCGCGCCGATCATCGTCAAGCCGGCCCCGGCCACCCCGCTGACCGCGCTGCTGCTCGGCGAGCTGCTCGCCGAGACCGACCTGCCGGCCGGCTCCTGGGCGGTGCTGCCGGTGCCGAACGACCGGATGGCCGCGCTCACCGCCGACCCGCGGCTGCCGGTGGTCAGCTTCACCGGCAGCGGACCGGTCGGGGCCATGATCGAGCAGGCCGTGCCGCACAAGCACGTCACGCTGGAGCTCGGCGGCAACGCCGCGGCCGTCGTCACCGCCGACTACGCCTCCGAGGCGGACCTGGACTGGGCCGCGCAGCGCATCGCCACCTTCGCCAACTACCAGGCCGGCCAGTCCTGCATCTCGGTGCAGCGGGTGTTCGCCGACCACGCGGTCCACGACCGGCTGCTGGAGAAGGTGGTCGCCGCCGTCGAGGCCCAGCGGACCGGCGACCCCTCCGACCCCGGCACCGACGTCGGCCCGATGATCAACGTCGCCGCCGCCGAGCGGGTCGAGGCCTGGGTCCAGGAGGCGGTCGGGGCCGGGGCCACGCTGCTCACCGGCGGCTCGCGGGACGGCGCCAGCTACGAGCCGACGGTCCTGGTCGGCGCTCCCGAGGACGCCAAGGTCATCACCGAGGAGGTGTTCGGCCCGGTGCTGGTGCTGCGCGCCTTCGACGGATTCGACGAGGCCGTCCGCCTGGTCAACGACTCGCAGTTCGGCCTGCAGGCCGGCGTTTTCACCCACGACCTGGCCACCGCGTTCCGTGCGCACCGGGATTTGGAGGTCGGCGGCGTCATCATCGGGGACGTTCCCAGCTTCCGGGCGGACCAGATGCCGTACGGTGGGGTCAAGGGTTCTGGCGTCGGCCGCGAAGGCGTCAAGAGCGCCATGGATGACTACACCTATGAGCGGGTGCTGGTGCTGACCGGGATCGCCTTGTAGATCCTCGGTTCCAGCCCGGCGCGCGCTCAGCCCTCTGATCCGACTCCCTCACCGGATCAGAGGGCTTAACCCTTTTCCGCGGCTGCTACAGCCCGGCGGCTTTGGCGTCCGCGCGCACGCCCTCCTGGATGGACGGGAACGCGGGCATCCAGCCGAGCTCCCGCTTCGCCTTGTCGTTGGCCATCAGGTAGCGCCCGGTCACGGCGGCATGGAGGTAGGGCATCGGCTTGGTCGTCCAGGCCGGCAGGGTCCGGGGCTTCTTCGTCCCGTAGTCCTCGGCGATCTCCAGCACGATGGCCGAGAACGGCACCGGGACGTCGTCGACGATGTTGTACGCCTCGCCGCCCCGGCCCCGCTCCAGCGCGGCGACGGTCGCGCTCGCGGCGTCCGCGAGATGGACGAAGGACGTCGTGCCCGCCTTCACGATCGGGAGCTTGCCCGCCTGGAGCAGGTCCACGTAGGCGTTGGTCGCCGGGCCGCCGTAGAAGAGGCCGTAGCGCAGCGCGATCCCGTCGATCCCGGGCTCGGAGAAGGCGATCTGCTCGTTGCGCAGCATCGCCTCGCCGTGCTCTGCGAAGCCCTTGCGCGGGGACGGTCCGAACGCCCTGTTCTCGGTGACCGGCACCGGGCCCAGGTCGCCGTAGCCGTAACCGAAGATCATCGACTGGGTCAGGAACCGCGTCGCGCCGACCGCCTTGGCCACGGCCATCAGGTTCTCGGTGCCGACGGTGCGCAGGACGTTGGTGGTGTGCATGTCCTTGTTGCGCAGCGGCGGCTTCTTCAGCGCTGTCAGCTGGCTGATGACGGCGTCGAAGTGTTGGCCGTGGACCGCGGCGAGCAACTGGTCGCGTCTCATCACGTCGGCCACGACGGCGGTGGCGCCCATCGCCTCGATGCTGCGCACGCCGCCCTGCGAGCGGGTGATGCCGACGACCTCGTGCCCGGCGTCGAGCAGGGCCGGAGCGAGGACGCTGCCGAAGACGCCGCTGGCGCCGGCGAGGAGGATACGCATGATCTGCTCCTTATGTCAGGTGAGCTACGGTTTCCCGTGTCTTCTGACCACAAGGACGGAGCCGTGCCGGGTCCTGTGACACGGCTCCGTGTGACCTGGGTCACGCCAGGTCGACCCTCCTGTCACCCCTCCAGCGCGCGGACTCCGTCGAGCTTGGAGGGGTTGGCCATGCCGAAGACGGTGCGGATCCGGCCGTCCTCGTCCAGGTCGAGCGTGTAGACGTAGAGCAGCTTGCCGTCGACGAACGCCACGATCGCCGGCGCGCCGTTGACGCCGCCGACGACGACCTCGATGCGCAGGTCGGCGCCCTCTTCGAGGAACTTGGAGTACTTCTCGACAATGCCGAGCAGGAACCGCGCGACGTGGTCCCGGCCCTCCACCGGCCGCCGGGCCGCGGTGACGAAGCCGCCGCCGTCGGCGATCAGCGTGATGTCCGGCGAGAGCAGCTCCAGCAGGGGCCTGATGTCGCCGCCGACGCAGGCGTTGAGGAAGCGGTCGGCGACGCTCTGCCGCTGCGCGTCGTCCATCGGGTAGCGCGGGCGCTTCTCGTGGACGTGCGTCCGGGCCCGGACCAGCAGCTGCCGCACGGCGGGCTCGCTGCGGTCCAGCATCGCGGCGATCTCGGCGAAGCTGTAGTCGAAGGCCTCGCGCAGCACGAACACCGCGCGCTCCAGCGGCGACAGGGTCTCCATCACCAGCAGCATCGCCAGCGAGACGGTGTCGTCCAGGACCACGCGGTCGGCGGCGTCCGGGGCGCTGTCCGCGCCGTCCCGGGTCAGCACCGGCTCCGGCAGCCACGGCCCGACGTAGGACTCCTTGCGGGTCTGGACCTTGCGCAGCTGGTCGATGGCCAGCCGGGTGGTGACCGTGACCAGGAAGGCCTTGGGGTCCTCGATCTTGGCGTAGTCCGAGCCGTTCCAGCGCAGCCACGCGTCCTGCACCACGTCCTCGGCGTCGCTCCAGCGGCCCAGCACCCGGTAGGCGACCGAGGTCAGCAGCCCGCGGTGCTGGTTGAAGACGTCGGCGGCGGCGGTGTCGTCCCGGGTCGGGAGGTCCTGGTCCACGGAAGGCAGCCTATTACCCGTGTCGATGGGCATGGACGCCTGGTGCCGCCTGCCCTACGGTGCGCGCATGCTGGCACAGGGAAAGATCGCGTTGGTGACCGGCGGCGGCAGCGGCATCGGCCGTGCCACCGCCGAGCTGTTCGCCGCCGAGGGCGCGGCGGCGGTCGTGGTGGTGGACGTCGCCGAGACCGGGGACCACTCCGGACCGGAGACGGTGGAGCTGGTGCGCAAGGCTGGCGGGACGGCGCTGTTCGTCCGCGCGGATGTCGCGGTGGAGGCGGAGGTCGAGGCCGCCGTGGCGCTGGCGGTCGCCGAGTTCGGGCGCCTGGACGCGGCCGTGAACTGCGCCGGCGTGGCCGGCAGCGGCGCGAAGATCGCGGACATGGAGCTGGCGGAATGGAACCGGGTCCTGGGGATCGACCTGACCGGCACCTTCCTGTCGTTGAAGCACGAGATCCGGGCGATGCTGCCGAACGGAGCGGGGACGGTCGTCAACATCGCCTCGGCCGCCGGCCTGGTGCCGGTGCCGTATCTGTCCCCGTACTGTTCCGCCAAGCACGGGGTGCTGGGGCTCACCAAGACCGCGGCGAAGGAGTACCGCAACGCCGGGCTGCGGATCAACGCGATCTGCCCTGGTGTGGTCGACACGCCGATGATCCGTGCCTCGGCCGCAGAACGGCCGGAGGTCGCCAAGCAGTCCCGGGATGCCGCCGGGGGAGTGGCGGCCGGGGGTGCGGCAGCCGGGGGTGTGGCAGCCAGGGGTGCGGCGGGCGGCGGGGCCTTCCTCGGGCAGCCGGAGCAGATCGCGTCGGCGGCGGTGTGGCTGTGCTCGGAGGCGGCGTCGTTCGTGAACGGGGAGTCGATGGTGGTCGACGGGGGAACGGTGACGCGGTAGGCGGGCCGGGGTTCGCCGGCCGGTAAGCCCACCGACCTACCGGTCGCGCGCTCTGTAGCGTGGGCGTATGCGTATCGATCTGCACGCCCACACCACTGCCTCCGACGGGACCTACGACCCGGCCGAACTGGTCCCGATGGCCGAGGCCGCGGGCCTGACGGTGGTGGCCATCACGGACCACGACGGTGTCGGCGGCTGGGCGGAGGCCCATCGGGCGCTGACCTACGGCCGGGAGGCCGGGGTCTGGTCCTCGATCCGGCACGTGGTGCCCGGCGTGGAGATCAGCTGCAAGATCCGCGACATCGGCCTGCACCTGCTCGGCTACCTCTTCGACCCCGAGGACGCCGCCCTGGACGCCGCTCTCGGCGACATCCGCGACTCCCGTACCCACCGCGCCGAGGCCATGGTGGCCAAAGCCCGCGAACTCGGCGCGCCGATCACCTGGGAGCGGGTCCAGGAGATCGCCGGCGACGGCGTCGTGGGCCGCCCGCACGTGGCCTCGGCCCTGGTCGAGGTCGGCGTGGTGGCCTCCGTCGACGACGCCTTCGGCCCCGACTGGCTCGGCGAGAACGGCCGCGCCCGCGTGGACAAGAACGACATGGACCCCTTCCGCGCGATCGACCTGGTCCGCGCCGCCGGCGGAGTGACGGTGATGGCCCACCCGCTGGCCTGGCGCCGCGGCCCGATCGTGACCGACGACGACATCGCCGCCTTCGCCGAAGCGGGCCTGACCGGCATCGAGATGAACCACCCGGACCACGGACCGAAGGAGCGCGACCAGGTCCGCGGGCTGGCGACCGAACTCGGCCTGCTCACCACGGGTTCTTCGGACTGGCACGGCTCCCGGAAGTCGACTCCGCTCGGCGCCGAGACCACGGATCCGGAGGTCTATGAGGAGCTGGTTTCGCGGGCGAGCGGTATCAAGCCGTTCTGAGTTCGAAGGTTCGGGAGCGCGGATCCCGAGGTGCACGGATTCCTAAGGTCTGGAAGGAACTGGTTTCGCGAGCGAGCAGCAGTTGGCTGTTCCGGGTCCAGGACTTCGGCAGCATCGATCCCGAGGTCTTGGACCAACTGGGTTCGCGGGTGAGCGGAAGTCGGCCGCTGTGGGTTCGGGAGCGCGGGCCTACGGATCCCGGGGGCTTTGGCGAGTTGGTTTTCGCGGGCCGACGCTTGGTGGCTGAATGGGTCGGAAGCGTTGGCGCGCGCGGGTTATGCGTGCCCGGTTAGCTGTTCTGGTTCCAGAAGTCTGTGAGGATCTGGGCGGTCAGGGCGGGGTTCTCGGCAGCCGGTGAGTGTGCGGCGTTCTCGATGAGGACCAGCTCTGTGGCGAGTCGCGTCGCCATTTCCTTCTGGAGCGCGACCGGCCAGGCGTCGTCGCCGACTCCGGCCGCCAGCAGGAGCGGGAGTCCGGCGGCGGCGAGTTCGTCGGTGCGGTCCGGGGCTTCGAGGATCGAGGTGCCCATGCCGATCAGCATTCCGAGGTCGTTCGCTTCGAAGCGGCGCTGTAAGAACGCGCGCACAGCGGGGTCGGGATGCTGTGGTGCTCCCTCGGCGGCGGCCAGCTTTTGTATCTCCACCCAGATCTGCGCCGTACTCAGGAACCCGGCCGCGGCCACCAGCAGCTTCGCCTGCTCGGCCGACCGTCCTGGCACCGCTGCCGGTCCGGAGTCGAAGATCGCCAGACTTCGCACGCGCTCGGGCAGGGCCAGCGCGTACTCCCGGGCCACCAGGCCGCCGAAGGAATGGCCGAGCACGTGCACTGCGTCGGCGTCGAGCCCGTCGATGACTTCGGCGAGGTCTTCGGACAAGCGCGCGAGTGTGTACGCGGCGGGGTCGTCGGGCCCGGCGGACTCGTTCTGTCCCCGCTGGTCGACGGCGATCGCCTCGAACCCGGCCTCCGCCAACGGTGCCAGCACCGCGATGAAGTCCTCCTTCGACCCGGTGTATCCGGGCACGAGCACCGCGACACCCCGCTGCGCGACGCCCGCCGGCGGCACCGCACGCAGCGCGGCGAGCGGACCGCCGGTGGTCGGCAGCTGTACCGCACTGGTGTGGGGCGGCAGGTCGACGAAGGGCGGGGTGCTCATGAACACGAGGGTAGTGGCCCGGGCTGGGCGGTGCTTGAGCTGCCCACTCCACGTCGTCGGGGTGAGGAGCCCCAGCACGCCACCGGCCCGGAACCTGGGTCAGGTTCCGGGCCGGTGGCGTGCGCGATCAGGAGTTGTAGTTACCGGTGGCGGCGACGCCGGTGGAGGTCAGGCCCGCGGTGTCGGCGAGGGTGCGCCGGCTCCGCTTCGGCTTCTCCGCCAGGTCGACGGTCGGCACCTCGGCGGCTTCCGCGGACTTGCGGGTCCGCGCGCGCTTCGGCTTCTCCGCCGGTGCCTCGACCGCGGCGATCACGGTCTCCGGCACGGTCTCGGTGACGGTCTTGGACCGGCCCCGCGCCCGCTTCGGCTGCTCGGCGTCCGCCGCCGGGTCGACGGCCTCGGTGTTCGTGGTTGCCCGGCTGCGCGTGCGCTTGGGCTTGTCCTCGGCCTCCACCTCGGTCACCGCACCCGCCTGCACGGCGTCGTCGGCGATCGTGGTCTCGGCGGTCAGAGCGGTCAGGCCGGTCTCGGCCCTGGCGCCGCTCCGCGACCGGCCGCGGGTCCGCTTCAGCGGCTCCGCCTCGGCCCCGGACACCGCGGTGTCCGCCGCTTCGACTGCGTCTTCAGCGACCGCGCCTTCGGCGCTCACGAACGCCGCCTCGGCCCTCGCGGCGCCGCCGCGCGTCCGACTCCGCGTCCGCTTCGGCCGCTCCGCGCCCTCACCGGCCCCGGCGCCGCCGGCGCCCGCCTCGCTGCGCGAGCCGCCCAACACCTCCGCGCCGAGTGCCTCGTCGCCCAGCGCCTCCGCGCCCAGCGCCTCGTCACCGAGCCGCTGCCCGCCGCGCGTCCGCACCCGATCGCGCTTCGCACGAGCCGGCCGCTCCGCGCGCTCGGACCGCTCGGACCGCTCCGGACGCTCCGGCCGCTGCGACGCACGGGCCCGCGTGCCCGCGCCGCGGCCGGTCTCGCCGAGGTCCTCGACCTCTTCGGCGGCCAGCCCGGCCCGGGTCTGCTGCGACTTCAGCAGCCGGCCCTTGGAGTCCGCCGGGATCCCGAGCTCCTCGAAGAACCACTCGGAGGTCGAGTAGGTCTCGCGGGGCTCGTGGTAGTCCAGACCGAGCGTCTTGTTGATCAGGTTCCAGCGCGGCACCTCGTCCCAGTCGACGAAGGTCACCGCGGTGCCGGAGGCGCCGGCCCGCGCGGTGCGGCCGATCCGGTGCAGATAGGTCTTGTCGTCCTCGGGGCACTGGAAGTTCACCACGTGGGTGACACCCTCCACGTCGATGCCCCGGGCCGCCACGTCGGTGGCCACCAGGACGTCGACCTTGCCGTTGCGGAAGGCGCGCAGCGCCTGCTCGCGGGCGCCCTGGCCGAGGTCGCCGTGCACCGCCGCGGCGGCGTAGCCGCGGTCGTCGAGCTCCTCGGCGACCTTGGCCGCGGTGCGCTTGGTGCGGCAGAACACCATGGTCAGGCCCCGGCCCTCGGCCTGGAGCATGCGGGCCAGCATCTCGGTCTTGTCCAGCGCGTGCGCGCGGTAGACGCGCTGCGTGATGTTGGCAACCGTGGTGCCGGAGTCGTGCGGGTCGGAGGCCCGGATGTGCGTCGGCTTGGTCATGTACTGCCGCGCCAGCGCGATGACCTGGCCCGGCATCGTGGCCGAGAACAGCAGCGTCTGGCGGTCGTTCGGGACGTGCTTCACGATCCGCTCGACGTCGGGCAGGAAGCCCAGGTCCAGCATCTCGTCGGCCTCGTCCAGGACCAGCATGCGCACGCCGGACAGGTCCAGGTGCCCCTGCTTGGCCAGGTCGAGCAGCCGGCCGGGGGTGCCGACGACCACATCGACGCCGGCCGACAGGGCGGCGATCTGCGGCTCGTAGGCGCGGCCGCCGTAGACGGACTGCACACGGGCGGCCATCACCTTGCCGGCCGCCGAGAGGTCCTCGGTGACCTGCACGGCCAGTTCGCGGGTCGGCTCGACCACCAGGCCGAGCGGGCGGCCCGGGGCGCCGGTGGGGGCCGCGGCGGCGGCCAGCTTGCGGCCGCCCCGGCCGCGGGTGCGGCGACCGCGGCCGGAGGGGCCGGCGGCGGGCGCGGCGGCGGCCTCGGCGGCCTCGGCGGCCTCGTCGGCGTCGGTGGCGTCAGTGGCGTCGGTGGTGCCGGCGGTGTCCACGGAGGCGGTGACGGTGCCGGACGGGGCGGCGGCCGCGGCGGTCGCCGTGCCGTCGGAGATCGCGGACTCCTCGGCGCGCGCGGTGGCGGCCGCGAGTTCGCGGACCATCCGCTGCAGCACCGGGATGCCGAAGGCCAGGGTCTTGCCGGTGCCGGTCTTGGCCTGGCCGATGACGTCGGCGCCGGTGAGCGCGACCGGGATGGTGGCGGCCTGGATCGGGAACGGGGTCACGATCCCGCCGGCCGCCAGGGCCTCGGCGATCCGCTCGTCCACGCCCAGGTCGCGGAAGGTCTGGCGGACGGGTTCGGGGGTCTGCGTGCCGGTCGTGCCGGGACGCTCGTCGGTGTCGGTGGTGACAGCGCTGATGATGTATGCCTCTTCTGTCGAGCGGCACTGCGCGAGGGGGGCAGCACGGTGCTATTGGTGCTGTTTGCGTACGTACTCGCGTCGACCCCAGCGATGAGACTTCTGGAGGAGCGAGCGAACCTCGCGGCTTTTGGGGGACTCGGAATGAGTCCGGAGTTGCCGCAGTTGGTCGGAGCCGATCGGGCCACCGACCGGGCATCCTGCTAGTCACAGTCAGTGTACCTGACGGAAAACACCTGAATAAACTGCCCTCATGACTTCTTCGGCGACCACCGAGTCCTACCGGACTGCCGTCACGGATCTGCTGGGGTTGGTGGCCTACGGGGAGCTCACCGCGTTCGAGCGGCTGGCCTCCGACTCCGGGCTGGCCCCCACCCTGGCCGGGAAGGCGCAGGTCGCGGGGATGGCGGCGGCGGAATTCGACCACTTCCGGAAGGTCCGCACCCGGCTGGAGGAGGTCGGCGCGGAGTCGACCGCGGCGATGGCGCCGTTCGTCGGGGCCGTCGACGACTTCCACGAGCACACGCGGCCCGCCGACTGGCTGGAATCGCTGGTCAAGGCCTATATCGGGGACACGCTGACGGCCGACTTCTACCGGGAGGCGGCGCGGTTCCTGGACGCCGACTCGCGCGCGGTCGTGGAGTCGGTGCTGGAGGACATGGGGCACGGCGCGTTCGTCGTGGAGCACGTGCGGGCCGCGATCGCCGCCGATCCGAAGGTCGCCGGGCGGCTGGCGCTGTGGGGCCGGCGGATCATGGGCGAGGCGCTGACCCAGGCCCAGCAGATCGCGACCCGGCGGCCGGCGCTGGCGGCGCTGCTGGCCGGGCTGCTGGTGGCGCCGGACGCGCCGGCGAACGACGACCTGGCGCGGGTGGGGGAGATGCTGACGCGCCTGGCCGAGGGGCACGGCGCGCGCATGGCGTCGCTCGGTTTGAGCGCTTGAGGTTCCGATCGGTTCCCGGCTCCGGTGCGCCGGGCCTCCCGGCAAGTGTGCGGGCGCTCGGGGCGGACGGTGTGCCGCTCGGGGCGCATGGTGCGCGGGATGCGCGGCCCGGCCCGTTCAGGACTCGCCGCGGGTCCGCTGCCAGCCGGTGATTGCCATAACCAGCAGCGCGGCCATGGCGACGCCGAGCAGGGTGGCGACGAACATGTGGCCGTCGCCGAGGATCGCGTGGATGACCGAGCCGCCGCCGACCGCGCCGACCACGCCCACCACCGCGGTCATCCAGGTCGCCATCGGGGTGCCGTCCTTGACGACGGCGCGGCCCAGGGCGCCGATGCCCAGCCCCAGGGCCGCCAGCCACAGCAGTGAGAAAAAGGACATGCGTCCCTTTTACCCCACCGTCAACTCCCGAACCGGGTCAGATCGCCCCGAACCCGACACGGCGGCCGGTGGGCTCGCCGAGCTCGATGTAGGCGATCTTCTCGGCCGGCACCAGGACCTTGCGGTCCTTGTCGTCGACCAGGATCAGCAGGCCGCCGTCCTTCAGCGCGGCGGCGATGGCCGCCTCGACGTCGGCGGCGGTCAGGTTGGACTCCAGGTTCAGCTCACGCGCGGAGTGCTGGATACCGATCTTGATTTCCACGAAGGCTTCTTCCTTAGGTGCTCGAAGCGGTGTGTGCCAGATGACTGGTGCCACTAGCCTGCCAGCTATCTAGACAGAATCCTTGCGCGGGAAGTTCCCGATGCCGCGCCACGCCAGCTGCGACACGATGCGCGCCGCGGCGTCGCGCGGGATGCGGCCGCCCTCGGTGGACAGCCAGTACCGGGCGGTGACGTGCGCCACCCCGGTCAGGCCGACGGCCAGCAGCATCGCCTCGTCGTCGGACAGCCCGGTGTCGGTGGCGATGACGTCGCGGATCGCCTCGGCGCACTCCTGGGTGACGCGGTGGGTGCGCTCGCGCACCGCCGCCTCGTTGTTCAGGTCGGACTCGAAGACCAGGCGGAAGGCGCCGCTCTCGTGCTCGACGTAGTCGAAGTAGGCGCCGATGGTGGCGGCCACCCGCAGCTTGTTGTCCGTGGTGGAGGCCAGTGCCGTGCGCACCTGGGTGACCAGCTGGTCGCAGTGCTTGTCCAGCAGGGCCAGGTAGAGCTCCAGTTTGCCCGGGAAGTGCTGGTACAGCACCGGCTTGCTGACCCCGGCGCGCTCGGCGATGTCGTCCATGGCGGCGGCGTGGTAGCCCTGGGCGACGAACACCTCCTCGGCGGCACCGAGGAGCTGGTTGCGGCGGGCACTCCGAGGCAGCCTTGCGGACCGCTGCCGGGACGTGGCGGCCTCTGCGTAGGCGGCGTCGGTCGTGGTCATGGTCAGCAGTCTACGCGCGGGTAGCTTGATCCGAACTGGTCGGTCGCGGGTCTCGGAGAATGGACCCCGCGTCCGGGAATCGAAGCGGCCGTGCGACGGTTGTCGTTGAATGCCGCGGATTACCCCCAGGCGCTTCGAAGACATCTCCGGGAGACGTTGTGAGCAACCTACCCCCGCTGGTCGAGCCGGCCGCGGACCTGAGCGTGGAAGAGGTGCGCCGCTACTCGCGCCACCTGATCATCCCCGACGTCGGCATGGCCGGCCAGAAGCGCCTGAAGAACGCCAAGGTGCTGTGCGTGGGCGCCGGCGGCCTGGGCTCGCCGGCCCTGCTGTACCTGGCCGCGGCCGGCGTGGGCACGCTGGGCATCGTCGAGTTCGACGTGGTCGACGAGTCGAACCTGCAGCGCCAGATCATCCACGGGCAGAGCGACATCGGCCGGTCCAAGGCCGAGTCGGCGCGCGACTCGGTCAAGGAGATCAACCCGCTGGTGCAGGTGAACCTGCACGAGGAGCGGCTGGACTCGACCAACGTGATGGAGCTGTTCGCGCAGTACGACCTGATCGTCGACGGCACGGACAACTTCGCCACCCGGTACCTGGTCAACGACGCCTGTGTGCTGCTGAACAAGCCGTACGTCTGGGGCTCGATCTACCGCTTCGACGGCCAGGCGTCGGTCTTCTGGTCCGAGTACGGACCGTGCTACCGCTGCCTGTACCCCGAGCCCCCGCCGCCGGGCATGGTCCCGAGCTGCGCCGAGGGCGGCGTGCTGGGCGTGCTGTGCGCCTCCATCGGCTCGATCCAGGTCACCGAGGCCATCAAGCTGCTGGCCGGCATCGGCGAGCCGCTGGTCGGCCGGCTGATGATCTACGACGCCCTGGAGATGACCTACCGCACGGTGAAGGTCCGCAAGGACCCCGACTGCGCGGTCTGCGGCGAGCACCCGACCGTCACCGAGCTGATCGACTACGAGGCCTTCTGCGGCGCCATCTCCGAGGAGGCGGCGGACGCGGCGAAGGACTCCACGATCACCGTCACCCAGCTGAAGGAGTGGCTGGACACCGACGAGAAGATCCAGCTGATCGACGTCCGCGAGCCGAACGAGTACGAGATCGTCAACATCCCGGGCGCGACGCTGATCCCCAAGGGCGAGTTCCTGATGGGCGGCGCCCTGGAGAAGCTGGACCCGACCAAGCGCATCGTCCTGCACTGCAAGAGCGGCGTCCGCTCGGCCGAGGCCCTGGCCGTCGTGCACGCGGCGGGGTACAAGGACGCGGTGCACGTCGGCGGCGGCGTGCTGGCGTGGGTGAACCAGATCGAGCCGGAGAAGCCCAGCTACTGAGCTTCGCCGCAGCGCGTTCATCGATGTGAGCGGAATCGGCCGCCGCCCCGGACCGGGGCGGCGGCCGATCGGCTTTTCACGACTCCGGTTCTCTACAGCTCCCCGCGCCGCGTCATGTAGTTGTACGCCAGCCAGCCCGGCAGCACCGGCAGCCAGAACGTCATCAGGCGGAACAGCAGCACTGCCGTCGTCGCCAGGCCGGTGTCGAGGCGGCCGAAGGTGGTCAGGGACAGCGTCAGGGCCGCCTCCACGCCGCCGACGCCGCCCGGGGTCGGGACGACGGAGCCGGCGGCCTGGGCGGTCAGGAAGATGACGGCCACCGTGGCGAAGTTGATCTTGGCGGCGTGGTCGTCGGTGGCGGCGGCCTGGATGGAGGCCCACAGGGCGAAGATGTAGAGCAGGGAGAGCAGTACCGTGCCGCCGAGGCCGGCGGCCAGCTTCAGGGGGTTCTGGGCGACCTCGATCAGGCGGGGGAGGGCGCCGGCCACCAGGGGGCGCAGGCGGTTGACCGCGAAGTGGCGGAGCTGGGGGATGGTGCCGATGAGCAGCACCAGCAGGGCCAGGGCCAGGATGATGGCGATCAGGGTGGCGCTGGAGGCGTGGGAGCCGCCGCCGCTGTTGTCGCCGGAGCTGCCGGCGATCACGCCGAAGACCAGGATCAGCAGCAGGTGCTGGACTAGGCCCACGACCTGCTGGGCGCCGACGGCGGTCACCGCCGCGCGGGTCGGCAGGCCGGTGCGTTGCAGGTAGCGGGTGTTCACCGCGACGCCGCCCACCGCGGCCGGGGCGACCAGGGTCACGAAGGAGGCCGCGACCTGGGACAGGATCGTGCGGCCCCAGCGCAGCTGCTCGGGGACGAAGCCGTCGAGGGCCATCGCCGCCGCCGCGTAGGTGCCGACCGAGGCCAGGGCCGCGGCGCCGGTCCACCACCAGTTCACCGCGGTCAGGCTGGACCAGGAGCGGTTGGTCGCGATCAGGGCGTAGGCGGCGAAGGACAGGCCGACCACCGAGAACAAGGTCCGGGGGCTGAACCTCTCCAGCTTCACCGGCTCCGGCTCCACCGAGGGGTGCAGGGCCTGCACCGCCTCCTGGATGTTGCGCAGCAGGCCCTTGGACTTCTTCAGCGCGGTGCGGGTGTTGCGGGTCAGGATCACCGGCTGCAGCATCGGCAGCGCGGCCGCGACGTCGTCCTCGCCGAGCCGGTCCACCGCCGCGGCCACCGAGCGTTCGTAGCCGAAGTGCAGGCTCATCACGGTGAGCATCTCGGCGGTGTCCAGGCGGCGGGACAGGGTGCCGGCCGCCACCTCGCCGAGGCGCAGGTCGGTCAGCCACGGCCGGCCGCCGCCGTCGACCAGGAAGGCGTTCGCCGACAGCCGGCGGTGCGCCAGCTGGTGCTCGTGCAGTTCGGCCAGCATCTCCCACATGTCGTCGAGCAGGCCGTCGGTCAGCTCGGCCGGGTCCAGCTGGTCCAGGGTGCGGGCCGGGATCAGCTCGTAGGCCAGCATCCCGGTGTCCGGGCCCAGGTCGCGCACGGCCAGCAGGCGCGGGGTGCGGATCTCGGCGGCGGTCACCGAGTACGACATCAGCGCCTCCTGCTCCAGCATCCGGCGCAGCGAGAGCAGGTTGCGGCGCTGGGCCGGGCCGCGCAGGCGCAGCCGGCGGTAGAGGCGGTAGACCAGGCCGGCCGCCTGCTGGTCGCGGTCCAGCACGATCACGTCGAGGTCGCCGTGCTCGCGGGTGGCCACCCGGTAGCGCCGCACCTCCTCGACGTCCGGCACCCGGCGGCAGGACAGCGGGCCCAGCCCGGCCGAGGTCAGGGCGGCGCAGACGGCCTCGCCGGTGGGCCGGTCGTTGATCACGCCGCGGGCCCAGCGCCAGCCGGAGGCGACCAGGCGGCCCAGCAGCACCGTCTCGGCCAGGCTGATCAGCGTGGCGTCGCCCTGGATCAGGGTGACGACGCCGTAGGCGACCAGCGCGATCCAGGTCGCGGTCTGGAAGTTGTGCCGGTTCCCGAAGCCGATGATCGTCAGATAGGCGACGACCGTCGTGAGGTAGATGTGGAACGCCGCGGTGTTGCCCGCGGCGTTGGTCGGGAGGGTCAGCGCCTCCCTGATCGCGCTGGGGGCGTGCGGCGAGGACACCAGCGCGTTCAGGCCGACCGCGGCCAGGTAGGCCATCGCGGCGGCCAGCACCGAGTCCACCACGCGCCGCGTGTCGCGCCGGAAAAGCCGGTCGATCGCCAGCACGATGGGAACCACCGCCAGCAGAACCGACGTCACCCCCAGTACCAGCCCCAGGGGCAGCTTCTGGTCGGCGGACAGTTTGGAGATGTCCGACTCGGCGCCTCGGGTGGTGCCGCCGGCGACCATCCCGATACCGAGGAACAGCAGCATGAACACGAAGCTGGCCACGGCCCGCAGCAGGTCGGCCGGTCGGCGTATGCGCCGCGGCTCGGGCGGCTCGTCGATGACCGGGGTGCGGCCGGGCGGCGGGACCGAGGCCCCGGGGGAGCTGGGGGAGCCGGGGTTGCCCGGCGGTCCGGGCGTCCCGGGCGGGCCTGGCGGCCCCGGGGGTCCCGGCAGCTCGGAGAGCCGGGACCGGCCCGGCCTGGACCGTCGCGGGCGGGTCGGCTCCGGACCGGCCGCTTCCAGGTTCGCCGTCTCCCGGCCCGACGCCTCGGGGCCGGCTCCGGACCCGGCCGCCGGTTCGGAAGACCCGGGCGCGGGCAGGCCGACGGCCGGCGTGACGGCCCCGACCGGGCCCGGTCGGGCCGGTGAGGCGGTGCCGGGCTCCCCTGCCACTGTCCACCTGTCTTCTGGTCTTGTGTTCATGTGTTGCGCCCTGCCGGACACAAGGACGATAGTCCCTGGCGCCCGGTGCATGCGGCGACTGTGGTTGATCGTCCCACGACGGGGTCGCCGCGAGCGCGCGGGATTACATCGACGGGAGTGATGGAAGTGGTCAAACCACCCGAACTGCCTCCGTACGTGGAGCGGGTGTTCGACGTCGTCGACCGGATTCCGCCGGGGCGGGTGATGGCCTACGGCGACATCGCCGAGTACCTCGGGGCCGGCGGCCCCCGTCAGGTCGGCACCGCCATGGCCCGCTACGGCGGCGAGGTCGCCTGGTGGCGGGTGGTGCGCAGCGACGGCGCCTTCCTGCCCCGCCACGAGCGGGAGGCGCTGGCGAACTACCGCGAGGAGGGAACCCCGCTGCGGCCGGCCGGCGACCGCGTCGACATGGCCCGGGCCCGCTGGTGGCCGCCGGAGGGGGAGAACCCGGAGGGCCCTCCAGCCGGCTTCGAGGCCGGGTGAGGCCGCGGACCACCGGCGTGACGCACATGACAGAAAGCCCGGGGGCGGTACTCAGTCCCCGTCCCCGGGCGCCACGAGCCCGGTCTCGTAGGCGACCACCACGGCCTGGGCCCGGTCCCGCAGCGACAGCTTGGTGAAGATGTGCGCGACGTGGGTCTTCACCGTCGCCTCGGACAGCACCAGCTCCCCGGCCAGTTCGGCATTGGACCGGCCGCGTCCCATCAGGGTCAGGATCTCCCGCTCCCGGGGGGTCAGCGCCGCCAGGTCGCGGTGGACCGCCGGGGTCCGCGGTCCGGCCCCGGTTCCCGTTCCAGCTCCGGCTCCGGTACCGGCCTCGGCCGGCGCGGCGAACTTCTCGACCAGCCGCCGGGTGATCGACGGCGCCAGCAGCGCGTCGCCGGTGTCGACCAGGCGGACGCTCGCCACCAGGTGCTCCGGCGTCACGTCCTTCAGCAGGAAGCCCGACGCCCCGGCGGCCAGCGCGTCGTAGACGTACTCGTCGAGGTCGAACGTGGTCAGCATCAGGATCCGGCAGTCCGGGCCGGCGGCCAGGATCCGGCGGGCCGCCTCCAGCCCGTCCAGGTTCGGCATGCGGATGTCCATCAGCACCACGTCGGGCCGCAGCCGGGCGGCCGCCTCGACGGCTTCCAGGCCGTCGGCCGCCTCACCGACCACCTCGAGGCCGTTCGCGGTCAGGATCATGCGGAAGCCGGTGCGGACCAGGGCCTGGTCGTCGGCTATCAGGACACGGGGATTCATCGGGCACCAGTGACGCGCAGCGTCTCCTCGGCGGGCGGCGGTGTGCGACGGGCGGGCGCGTCCAGCGGAATCTTCGCGCGGACCCGGAACCCGCCTCCGAGCCGGCGGCGGGCGTCCAGGTCGCCGCCGTAGACCGCGGCCCGCTCCCGCAGCCCCAGGAGGCCGCGGCCGGTGCCGAGTCCGGACCCGCCGGAGTCCCTCGATCCGCCGGAGTGCCTCGACCCGCCGGACTCCGCGGCCCCGAGCGCCTGCAACGTGCCGGTGCCCGCGGTCAGCACCTCGATCCGCAAGTAGCGCTCGTCGTAGCGCACGGTCAGCTCGGCGCTCGCGCCGCCGTGCTTCAACGCGTTGGTCAGCGCCTCCTGCACGATCCGGTACGCCGTCGCGTCGATCCCGCCGGGCAGCGGCCGCGGCTCGCCGGAGATGCGCACCTCCACCGGCAGGCCGGCGAAGGCGATCTTGTCGACCAGCGCCGACAGCCGCGCCATCGTCGGCTGCGGCGTCAGGCCGGAACCCTCCTCGTCGCGGCCGTCGGGGGCCGGGGCCAGCACTCCCAGCAGGTGGCGCAGCTCGGTCATCGTCGCGCGCCCCGCGCCTTCGACGGCGAGCAGCGCGGTCTCGGCCTCGTCCGCCCCCGCCGGACCGCCGATGCTCCCGGCGCCGCCGGCCTCGCCGGCGTCCCCCGGGCCGCCCGAGGCCGCCGCTCCCGCGGCCAGGACCTGGCGCGCGGCTCCCGCCTGGATCAGCATCATGCTGACATTGTGGCTGACGATGTCGTGCAGCTCGCGCGCGATCCGCGCGCGCTCGGCGTCCACGGCGGTCTGCGCCACGGCCTCCCGCTCCTTCTCCAGCAGCCAGCCGCGCTCCTCCAGGGAGCGGGCATGGCGCCGCCGCTCGCGCCGCAGCTCCACCGTCGCCCATGCCGCCGTGCCGCAGGCCGCGGCCAGCGCCCCCACCAACAGCCAAAGCATGACTACATCCCCAGGATGAGAGGCCTCGACGATTACCACCACGGACCGATGAGCGGCCGTGGATCCTCACCTTACGTTGATCACATGACCTCCACCGAGCCCGTCGTCCGCCTCGACGCCGTCCGCAAAGACTTCGGCGACACCGCCGCCCTCGACGGCGTCACCCTGCACATCGCGCCCGGCGAGGCCGTCGCCGTGATGGGCCCGTCCGGCTGCGGCAAGTCGACGCTGCTGAACCTGGTCGCCGGGCTGGACCGGCCGAGCTCGGGGCGGGTCGAGGTGCACGGCGAGGACCTGGGCCGGCTCTCCGAGACCGGGCTGGCGCTGTTCCGCCGCCGCCGGATCGGGATGATCTTCCAGTTCTTCAACCTCATCGACGACCTGCCGGCGGTGGACAACGTCGCGCTGGCCGCGCAGCTCACCGGCACCCCGGCCGGCCAGGCCCGGCGGCGCGCGCTGGAGCTGCTGGGCGAACTCGGCGTCGCCGACCGCGCCGACGCCTACCCCCAGCGGCTGTCCGGCGGCGAGCGCCAGCGGGTCGCGGTGGCCCGGGCCCTGATGAACCGGCCGGCGCTGCTGCTGGCCGACGAACCGACCGGGGCGCTGGACAGCCGCTCCGGCGAGCAGGTGATGGACCTGCTGATCGACCTCAACCAGCTCGGGCAGACCCTGCTGATGGTGACCCACGACCCGCGCCTGGCCACCCGCTGCGCCAGCCGCCTGGTCGAGGTCGCCGACGGCCGGATCGTGGCCGAGCGCGCGCTGGAAAGGGCCGCGTGAACGCCATGAAGCCGTTCCGGATGTCCGGGTCCCTCCGGTTCGCCAAGGGACCGGTGTGGCGCGCGTCCCGCGCCATCGTGAAGCGCCGCAAGGTGCAGACCGTGGTCATCGGCCTGGTGGTCTGCGTGTCCGCGCTGAGCGCGGTGCTCGGCGTCGGCCTGCTCCAGGCCTCGACCGGGCCGTTCGAGCAGGCCTTCGGGCGGGAGCACGGAGCGCACGCCGTGGCCTCGTTCGACGTCGCGAAGGCTTCCGAGGCCCGGCTGGCGGCCTCCGGGCACGCCGCCGGGGTCACCGCTTCCGCCGGGCCGTTCCAGGCCGCGTCGGCCTCGCTGGTGCTGGGGCCGGGCGACGACCGCGGGCTGGCCATGACCGTGGTCGGCCGTCCGGACCCGAAGGCCGGCGACGTGGACCGGGTGAACCTCTGGCACGGCCGGTGGGCCCAGGCGCCGGGCGAGATCGTGATCGACCTGCCGCCCGGCGAGCAGCTGCCGCCGCTGGAATCGGGGCAGAGCCCGGACCAGAGCTCGAACCAGAGCTCGAACCAGGGCGCGAACCAGAGCGCGAACCAGAGCGCGAACCAAAGCTCGAACCAGAGCTCCGGCCAAGGCCCGGCCCCGGTCCCCGACCGAGGTGCGAACAGCGTCCGGACCGTCACCGGCCCCGGACTGCCGACCTTCACCATCGTCGGCTACGCCTACTCGGTCTCCCACTCCGCCGACGCGTGGGTCGCGCCGAGCCAGATCGCGGCGCTGCACCCCGACCACTGGCAGATGCTCTACCGCTTCCAGCAGGCCGACACCGACGACCAGGTGAAGGCCGACCTGGCGCGGGCCACCGCGGACCTGCCGGCCGGCGCCCTCACCGGGTTCCAGTCCTGGCGCACCACCCGCGCCTCGATGCTGGCCAAGCTGGAAGCGCTGCTGCCGATGCTGGTGGCGTTCGGCGCGCTGGCGCTGTCGGTGGCCGTGCTGATCGTGCTGAACGTGGTCAGCGGCGCCGTGGTGGCCGGCTACCGGGACATCGGGGTCTACAAGACCATCGGCTTCACCCCGCGCCAGGTGGTGAACGTGTTCGTGGCGACCATGGCGGTCCCGGCCGTGGCCGGCACCGTGATCGGGATTCCGCTGGGCAACCTGGTCGGGCAACCGTTGCTGGCCAAGGCCTTCGCCTCCCTCGGCGGACAGCAGAGCATCACCCTGTCGGCGAATCTCGCCTGCCTGCTCGGGGTGCCGCTGCTGGTCGGCGTGGCGGCCTGGATCCCGGCCCGGCGCGCGGCGGGGCTGTCGGCCAACGCGGCGATCTCCGCGGGTTCGGCGCCCAGGCGCGGCCGTGGCCTGCGGATCCAGCGGAAGCTGGCCGGTACGCGGCTGCCGCGCCCGGTGAGCATGGGCCTGGGCCTGCCGTTCGCCCGTCCGGCCCGCAGCTTCCTGACCCTCGCGGCGGTGCTGCTCGGCGTGACCACCGTGGTCTTCGCCAACGGCCTGGCCCGCGCCATGACCGGCGTGACCGCGGCCTCCGACCGCATCGGCGCGGTGACGTTCGACGTCGGGCACGACCCGCAGACCGGAACCGCCGCGGACTCGGCGGCGTTCGGGCAGGCCATGCGCGCCACGCCGGGCGTGGCCGCGGTGGCCGGCCGCAGCATGGACCTGGTCCAGGCGGCCGGGATGACCACCGCGGTCAACACCCTTTATTACGACGGCGATTCCGGCCGGATGGGCTGGGCCATGGTGAAGGGGCACTGGCTGAACGGGCCGAACCAGATCGTGGCCCCGGCCCGCTTCCTGAACCGGCACCACCTGGCGGTCGGCCAGACGCTGACCCTCCAGCTGAACGGTCGCAGCGCGACGGCCGCCATCGTCGGCGAGGTGGTCACCGGCGGCGACTCCAGCATGTACGCGGACTGGAGCACGCTCCAGCAGCTGTCGCCGGGCCGCCGGCCCGACGCGTTCGAGGTGCACGCCGCCGACGGCGCCGACCGCCAGGCGCTGGCCGCGAAGCTGCACGCCCTCGATCCGGCCTGGTCGGTGACGGTGCGCGACTACGGCGACCCGAACGCCGAGCTGCGGATCTTCTCCACCATCATCACCGTGGTGCTCAGCCTGGTCGCGGCGCTGGGAGTGTTCAACACCGTGCTCCTCAACACCCGGGAGCGGCGCCGGGACCTGGGCATGCTGAAGTCGGTCGGCATGACCCCGCGCCAGGTGGTGGCGATGATCGTGACCTCGATGGGGCTGTTGGGCCTGGTCGGCGGCGTCATCGGCATGCCGCTGGGCTACCTGCTCTACCGGGTGGTGGTGCCGATGATGGAGCGGGCGCAGGGCATGGATCTACCGGCCGGCCTGGCCGATGTGTACTCGGCGCCGCTGCTGGCCTGGCTGTTCCTCGCCGGCGTGGGGATCGCGGTGCTCGGCGCGTTCGTGCCGGCGAGGTCCGCGGCGCGGCTGTCGATCTCGGAGGTGCTGCGGAGCGAGTAGCCTTCCTCCCTTGACAACAGAGGCCGGATCGCCGGTCGGATGAACGGCGGAGGACCCGTGGGTGACATCCCACGGGTTCCTTTGCCTGAATGCGGCCGTGACAGTCGGTGGTCTGTGTTGTCATAGAGGACCGTGGTGTATCAGCCGGGTATACCCGTTGGCGAAGGATTCGAAACCTTGTTCGACGTGCAGACTCCGCCACTGGTCAGCGGTCCTCCGCTGGACCCGGCGCAGCGCCGCGTCGTCGAACACGCGTCCGGTCCGCTGCTCGTGCTCGCCGGTCCCGGGACCGGCAAGACCCACACGCTGGTCGAGGCCGTCGTCGCGCTTGTGTCCGATAGCGGCTCCGCCGCGGGCCGACCCGGGCAGCGCCGAATTCTGCGGCCGGACCAGGTCCTGGTCCTCACCTTCAGCCGGAAGGCCGCCACGGAGCTGCGCGACCGCATCGGCCGCCGCCTCCCGAACAGCGGCGTCGCGCCGCTGGCGACCACCTTCCACTCCTTCTGTTACGCCCTGGTCCGCCGGTTCCAGGACCCGGAGTTGTTCACCGAGCCGATCCGGCTGCTGTCCGGCCCCGAACAGGACGTGTTCGTCCGCGACCTGGTGGCCGGCAGCATCGACGTCGGGATAGGCGGCGGCCAGCTCGGCGAGCGCATCCACTGGCCGCAGGACCTGCGCGCCGCGCTGGGTACGCGCGGCTTCGCCGAGGAGCTGCGGACCGTGCTCGCCCGGGCCCGGGAACTCGGCCTGGACCCGACCGAGCTGGCCCGGGCCGCCCGGCGCGCCGAGCGCGGCGACTGGTACGCCGCCTCGGCCTTCTTCGAGGAGTACCTCGACGTGCTCGACGTCCAGGGCGTCCTGGACTACGGCGAGCTGGTGCACCGGGCCGTGCTGCTCGCCGGGCAGGACGACGTGCGGCGCGAACTGCGGCACGACTTCCGCGCGGTGTTCGTGGACGAGTACCAGGACACCGACCCCTCCCAGGTCCGGCTGTTGCAGGCGCTCGCCGGCGACGGCGCCGACCTGGTCGTGTTCGGCGACCCGGACCAGTCGATCTACCAGTTCCGCGGCGCCGACGTCCGCGGCATCCTGGACTTCCCCGAGTCCTTCCGCCGCCTGGACGGCTCGCCGGCCGACACCGCCGTGCTGCGCACCTCGCGCCGCTGCGGGCCCGCGCTGCTGCGAGCCTCCCGCGAGCTGACCCGGCGGATGCCGATCCCGCTGCTGCCGGTCGACAAGGTGCGCGAGCACCGCGACCTCGAAGCCCGCGGCCCCGAGGCGGACGGCGAGCCGGTCGAGGGCTCGATCCACGTCTTCACCTTCCCGACCCCGAACACCGAGCTCGACAACATCGTCGACATGGTGCGGCGCGCGCACCTGGAAGACGGCATCCCCTGGGACGAGATCGCCGTGCTGGTCCGCTCCGCCACCCGCTCGATCCCGGCCCTGCGGCGCGCGCTGATCACGAACGGCGTCCCGGTCGACACCTCCGGCGACGAGCTGCCGCTGGCCGCCGAGCCCGCGGTCGCGGTGCTGCTCCAGGCGCTGCGGGTGGCGGACAGCGAGCACGCGCTGACCCCGGAGGTCGCGCGCTCCCTACTGTCCGGCCCGCTCGGCGGCATGGACGCGTTCGAACTCCGCAAGCTGGCCCGCGCGCTGCGCGCCGAGGAGCGGGTGGCGAACCAGAACGCCGTCGCCGCCGAGCCGCGCGAGGTGACCGACGCCACCGTCACCGGCGTCCGCCCCAGCGAGGTGCTGCTGCGCGAGGCGCTGGCCGAGCCCGCGCGCCTGATCGCCATGGACGAGGACGTCGCCCGGCCCGCGCACCGGCTCGGCATGCTGCTGCTGCGGACCCGCCAGATCCTGCGCGGCGGCGGTTCGGTGGAGCAGGCGCTGTGGCACCTGTGGCGCGGCGGCGAGGATCCGACGACCCGTAACCGGTGGCCCGAGCGGCTGGAGCGCGCCGCGCAGCGCGGCGGCAGCACCGGCCGCGCCGCCGACCGGGACCTGGACGCCGTGTGCGTGCTGTTCGACTACGCCGCGCGCGCCGAGGACCGCGCCACCGGCCGCGGCGTCCGCAACTTCATCGCCGACCTGGAGGCCCAGGAACTCGCCGGCGACACCATGGCCGCGCAGTCCTCGCGCGGCGGCGCGGTCCGGCTGATGAGCGCCCACAAGTCCAAGGGCCTGCAATGGCGCTTCGTGATCGTGGCCGGGGTGCAGGACGGCCTGTGGCCGGACCTGCGGATGCGCGGCTCGCTGCTCCAGGCCGACCTGATCGGCCGCCACGGCCTGCGCTCCCCGGAGGACATCCCGACGGCGTCGACGCTCCTGGCCGAGGAACGCCGGCTGTTCTACGTGGCCGCCACCCGGGCCCGCGAGCGGCTGGTGGTCTGCGCCGTCGACAGCGCGCTGATCGGCGACGACGCGGCGGCCGAGGCGCCGTCGCGGTTCGTGTACGAGCTCGGCGTCGACGTGCAGCCGCTGCCCGGGCTGCGCAAGCGGGCCCTGGCGATCCCGGCCCTGGTCGCCGACCTGCGCCGGGCCCTGACCGACCCCAAGAGCTCCGACCAGCTGCGGCAGGCCGCCGCCGAGCGGCTGGCGCGGCTGGCCGACGCGCAGGCCGGGGACGGCCGGCCGCTGGTGCCGTCGGCGCACCCGGACAAGTGGTGGGGCCTGCTCGCCGACACCGACTCCGAGCAGCCGGTGCGCGACCCCGACAAGCCGCTGCTGCTGTCCGCCAGCCAGGTCGCGGCCATAGACGAGTGCTCCCTGCGGTGGTTCCTGGACCACGAGGCGGCCGCGCACGAGCAGAAGACCGTCGCGCTCGGCTTCGGCAACGTGGTGCACGTGCTGGCCGACGAGGTGGCCAAGGGCGACACCCCGGCGCGGCTGGACGTGCTGATGGAGCGGCTGGACCGGGTCTGGGACCGGCTGTCGTTCGAGGCCGAGTGGCAGTCGCCGCAGCAGAAGGCCGAGGCGCGCGCGGCGCTGGAGCGGTTCCTGGCCTGGCACGTCACCGACCGCGGCCGGCTGCTGCACTCCTCGGAGCAGGACTTCGACGTGCGCATCGACGTGGAGGAGTTCCAGCTGCGGATAAGGGGCTCCTTCGACCGGGTGGAGACCGACGAGGCCGGGCTGGTCTACGTCGTGGACTTCAAGACCGGCAAGAACGTCCCGACCAAGAACGAGGCGCAGGAGCACCCGCAGCTGGCGGTCTACCAGCTGGCGGTGCGGGAGGGCGCTATCAAGGGCGTCTCGAACGAGTCCGGCGGTGCCGAGCTGGTGTTCCTGCGCGAGGGCGACGCCGCGGGCCTGCCGAAGACCGCCGACCAGTCCCCGGCGCCGGAGGGCCCCGGCGACACCCCGATCGAGAAGAAGCTGGCCACGATGGCGGCGCGGGTGCTGGACGAGAACTTCGCCGCCTACGGCGAGAAGCAGTGCGGCACCTGCGTGTTCCGCAAGTGCTGCCCGAAACAGCCCGAGGGAAAGCAACTCCTTTGATCCGGGACACCGAAGATCTCAAAGCACTGCTCGGGGTTCCGTACACGGAAGAACAGCTCGAAGCCATCACCGCGCCGCTGGAGCCGGCCGTCATCGTGGCCGGCGCCGGGTCGGGGAAGACCACCGTCATGGCCGCACGCGTGGTGTGGCTGGTCGGGACCGGGCAGGTCGGGCCGCACCAGGTGCTGGGGCTGACGTTCACCAACAAGGCGGCCGCCGAGCTGGCCGAGCGGATCCGCAAGGCGCTGCGCAAGCTGGAGGACGAGGAGCTCGACGACCCGGCGAACGAGGCCGAGGAGTCGGTGGGGGAGCCGACGGTCTCCACCTACCACGCCTACGCCGACCGGCTGATCAAGGAGCACGGCCTGCGGCTGGGCCTGGAGCCCTCGGCCCGGCTGCTCGCCGACGCCACGCGCTACCAGCTCGCGGTCACCGCGGTGCGAGGTCCCAAAGAGCTGCGCTACTTCAAGGGCAAGGTGGCCGACCTCGCCGACAAGGTGCTGGCCCTGGACGGCGAGCTCAGTGAGCACCTGGTGTCCCCGGCCGAGCTGCGCGAGCACGAGGAGGCGTTCATCGGGCAGGCCGAGTCGTTCCGGGACCCCCGCAACGGCAAGGCCAAGCGCGGCTACACCGACTTCCTGAAGGCCGCCGAGATCGCCAAGCAGCGGATCGAGCTGTCGGAGCTGGTCGAGCGCTACCGGGACCTGAAGCTGCGGCGCGACCTGATCGACTTCGGCGACCAGATGGTGCTGGGCGCGCGGCTCGCCGAGGAGCGGCCCGAGGTCGGAACGATCGAGCGCGAGAAGTACAAGGTGGTGCTGCTCGACGAGTATCAGGACACGTCGGTGGCGCAGCGGCGGATGCTGGTCGGGCTGTTCGGCGGCGGGCACCCGGTGACGGCGGTCGGCGACCCGTGCCAGTCCATCTACGGCTGGCGCGGCGCGTCGGTGGCGAACCTGGACGACTTCCCGGAGCACTTCGCGCGCGCCGACGGCGCCCGTTCGCGCGGCTACGCGCTGACCGAGAACCGGCGCAGCGGCGGACGGCTGCTGGAGTTCGCGAACGTGGTGTCGGAGCCGCTGCGGCAGAAGCACACCGGGGTGCGGCAGCTGCGGCCCTCGGCGGAGAAGGCCGACAAGGGCTGGACCCGGATCGGGCTGCTGGAGACCGCCGAGGACGAGGTGAAGTGGGTCGCGCGGATGGTCGCCGACGCCCACTACCGGGGCGGGATCGCGCTGCGGGAGATCGCGGTGCTGGTCCGCAAGGGCAACCAGATCCCGCCGCTGTACGAGGAGATGCACGCGCAGGGCCTGCCGGTGGAGGTGGTCGGGCTGTCCGGGCTCGTGCACCTGCCGGAGGTGGCGGACCTGATCGCGATGCTGGACGTGCTCGACGAGCCGATCGCCAACGCCTCGCTGGTGCGGCTGCTGACCGGGCCGCGCTGGCGGATCGGGCCGCGGGACCTGGCGCTGCTCGGGATGCGGGCCCGCGAGCTGGTGCGGGACCCGGCCGAGTACGCCGACCGGACCGGCCGGGACCGGCTGGCCGAGGCGGTCGCCGGCTCGGACCCGACCGAGGTGGTGTCGCTGTCCGACGCGATCGCCGACCCGGGCCCGGACCTGCCGTTCTCGCCGGAGGCGCGGGTCCGGTTCGCGCGCTTCGCCTCCGAGATCAGGATCCTGCGGCGCCGGCTGTCCGAGCCGGTGCTCGACGTGCTGCACCGGGTGATCTCGGCGACCGGCCTGGACGTGGAGGTGGCGGCCTCGCCGAAGCTGGTGGCGCAGCGCTCGGCCGAGACGCTGGCGGCGTTCCTGGGCCGGGCCGCGGACTTCCAGGACCTGGAGGGCGACCAGTCGGTGACGGCCTTCCGGGCGTACCTGCGGGCGGCCGAGCGGCACGAGCGCGGGATCGACGCCTCGCTGCCGTCGCAGGGCGACTCGGTGAAGCTGCTGACCATGCACAAGTCGAAGGGCCTGGAGTGGGACGCGGTCTTCGTGCCGCACCTGGCCGGGGGCGGGCAGAAGCCGCGCGAGTCGTGGGTCGGCTCGGGCGCGGTGCTGCCGTACCCGTTGCGCGGCGACGCCGAGCACCTGCCGCGGTTGGACGACTCCGGCAACACGGCGGCCTTCAAGTCCTTCAAGGAGCAGGCCAAGGAGTACGAGTCCTGGGAGGATCTGCGGCTGGAGTACGTGACGGTGACCCGGCCGCGCTACGACCTGGTGGCCTCCGGGCACTGGTGGGGCCCCACGCAGAAGCGGCGGCGCGGCCCGGACACCTGGCTGGCCGGGCTGCACGAGCACTGCCAGGACGGCCACGGCGAGGTGGTGGCCTGGGCCGCCGAGCCGGAGCCGGAGGCGGTGAACCCGAGCCTGGGCGCGATCGAGGCGCGGTGGCCGGTGCTGCCGGACGCCGAGGCGGCCGAGCGGCGGCGGGTCGGGGCCGAGATGGTGGTCGGCGCGCTGTGGCGGCGGCAGGCGGCGTCAGTGCCGCGTCAGGGTGGGGACGCGGATACGGATACGGACGCGGGCGCGGGCGCGGACGTGGTGTCGGGGGCGGTGGTGGTGGACGCCGGGGCCGGCCTCCCCGCCCAGCGGGCCGCCGATCAGCAGGCCGCCGATCAGCAAGCTGTCGATCAGCTGGCCGCCGATCAGCTGGCCGCCGAGGCTGCCGCCTCCGCCGAGGACCGCGCGGCCATGGCGTCCTGGGACCGCGACCTCGAAGCCCTGCTGGAGGAGCTTCGGCGGGGCACCTCGGTCCAGCGGCAGGCGCCGCTGCCGCCGTCGATGTCCGCCTCGCAGCTGCTGCGCTACCGCACCGATCCGGCGGCGTTCCGGCGCGAGCTGGCGCGGCCGATGCCGCAGCGGCCGGCGCCGTCGGCCCGGCTGGGCACCAAGTTCCACGCGTGGATCGAGTCGCTGTTCGGCCAGCAGGCGCTGTTCGAGTACGAGGACCTGCCCGGCGCGGCCGACGAGGACATCGACGACGAGGTGGATCTCAAGGAGCTGCAGGACGCGTTCCTGCGGACCCCGTGGGCCGCCTCTGTTCCGGCTGCGGTTGAACAGCCGTTCCAAGTCGTTCTCGCGGGCCGGGTGGTGCGCGGGCGCATCGATGCCGTATATAAGACTGCTGACGGTTGGGAAGTCGTCGACTGGAAGACCTCGCGCGGGCACGACGCCGATCCGGTGCAGCTGGCCGTCTATCGGCTGGCCTGGGCCGAGATGCGCGGGGTGGCGCCGGAGGCGGTCTCGGCCGCGTTCGTGTACGTGCGCGACGGCCAGACCGTGCGCCCGACGGACCTGCCGGGCCGGGCGGAGCTCGAGGAGCTTTTCTCCGAGGGCTGAGAAAGCAGCCGGTCACACGTTGTTCAATCAGGGGTCGCACCCCCCGCGTTGAAAGCGCTTTCCGTAAACCCGTACCTTGATTCCATGCCTTCGCAGTCCAGGGGAATACATCAGAGACGGAACATAGCCGTGACAGCTGCGGCCATGGTCGCGGCCACCGGTATGACAGCTTGTTCCAGCAGCACCTCGACGACGCCCGCCGCGGCGGGCGCGTCGAAGACCTTCACGTACTGGTCCATGTGGAAGGACAACGAGCCACAGGCGAAGGTCATCCAGGAAGCGTTGGCGAAGTACAAGGCGGAGACCGGCGTCACGGTCACCGTCGAGTGGCACGGCCGCACGGTGCTGGACGACGTGGCGGCCGCGATCAAGGCCGGCAAGCCGGTTCCGGACCTGTCCGACGGCAGCATCAACACCATCCTCGGCGCCGCCGCGAACGGCGTGCCCGTCGCCGATCTGACCCCCGTGTACCAGCAGCCCGTGCCGGGGGAGAACCAGAACCTGGGCGACGTCGTGCCGGACAAGTACCTCCCGCTGCTCAGCGACGGCACCGGCGCGGTCGTGATGGTGCCCTACGAGGTGGCCTCCGAGGCGGTTTTCTACGACAAGACCAAGCAGCCGCAGCTGGGCGTCAACCCGCCCCGCACCTGGGACGACTTCATGAAGCTCCTGGACTCGGTGAAGGCCAAGGGGCAGACGCCGCTGGCGCTGGACCCCATCCCCGGCAACTGCGCCTACTGGGTCGAGTGGATGTTCGAGCGCGAGATCGGTCCGGGCCAGTTCAAGCGCACGGCCGAGGAGCGGGACTCCAGCCTGAACGACGGGGAGAGCCGCTGGGACGACAGCCGGCTGCTGGACGGCGCCCGCAAGCTGGAGACCCTGGTCAAGGGCGGCTACTTCGCGTCCGGCTACGCCACCGAGGACACCGGCGCGAACAGCACGCACGCCAAGGACCAGCAGAACGCCTGGGCGCAGGACAAGGCCGCATTGATCCTGGGCGGCACCTGGACGCCCAGCGAGACCCAGCGGACCGACGACGTGGACAGCTTCGTCTTCCCGTCGATGCCGGACCAGGGCGGGGTGCGCTCGGACAACTCCGCGGGCGTGAACTTCTTCGGCTTCGCCGTTCCCAAGGCCGGCAAGGACTCCGCGGCCGCGGAGAAGTTCGTCCTCTACTTCATGGCCAAGGACCGGCTCGCCGCGATCTCCACCGAGGCCGGCAACATGACGCCGCGCACCGACATCAAGGCGCCGCAGGTGCTGGCCTCGGTGCAGCTGGCGCTCACCAACCGCACGGTGTTCCCGGACCAGGACGCGCTGATGCGCGACGACTCCAAGTGGTACACCACGGTGTTTCAGAAAAACTCGGTCGATTTCATGACCGGGAAGCTGACCGCGCCGCAGTTCATCGCCAAGCTGAAGGCGGACTCCGGTACCTTCTGGCAGGGCATGGCGCCGACCGACTGACCCCGGGGCGGGTACGGGCCGGACGGGCGGGGCGGTCCGCCGTCCGGCCGGGCCTTGGGGCCGCGCCCGGACCGGGTTACCCTGGGTCGGTGACATATCACACGACACTCGACGGCGCGGTCGCGGCGGCCGCCGCGGCGGCCGGACCCTACGGTTCCTGGAGCGCCGCCCGCCGGCGCGACCTGCTCCACGCCTGCGCCGACGCCCTGGAGGCGGCGCGGGCCGAACTCGTCGACCTGGCGCGGACCGAGACCGCGCTCACCGCGGAACGGCTCGACGGCGAGGTCACCCGCACCACCGGCCAGCTGCGGCTGTACGGCGACCACGTCGCGGCCGGCCGCCACCTGTCCGGCCGCACCTCCCCGGGCGCGGCCCCGGGCGGCGCGGACGTGTGGACGGTCGACGTCCCGCTGGGCCCGGTCGCGGTCTTCGCCGCCTCCAACTTCCCGTTCGCCTTCGGCGTCCCCGGCGGCGACACCGCGTCGGCCCTGGCCGCCGGCTGCCCGGTGGTCGTGAAGGGCCACCCGGCGCAGCCCCGGCTGTCGCGGCGGATCGCCGAGGTGCTGGCCGGGGCCGTCGCCGGCGCGGACGCCCCGGACGGCACGTTCGGCTTCCTGGACGCGGAGTCCGCCGGCGGCGACCCGGCCCGGCTCGGCATCGAGCTGGTGCGGCATCCGGCGATCAAGGCTGTCGGGTTCACCGGCTCCTTCGGCGGTGGCCGGGCCCTGATGGACGCCGCCGCCGCGCGGCCCGAGCCGATCCCGGTCTACGCGGAGATGGGCAGCGTGAACCCGGTGTTCGTGCTCCCGGACGCGATCGCGGACGAGGCCGGCCGGGAGAAGTGGGCCACGGCGCTGGCCGCCGCGGTCACCGGCTCGGGCGGGCAGCTGTGCACCAAGCCCGGCGTGGTGTTCGTGCCGGAGACCGACGACGGCGAGGCGCTCGCCGACCTCACCATGTTCCGGATCGCCGACACCGCTCCGATCCCGATGCTCACCGAGGGCATGGCCGCCGCGCACCGGACGTGGAGCGCGAAGACCGCCGAGGCCGGTGCGCCGGCCCGCGGAGAGTCCGCCGTGCCGGACGGGACGGAGCCCGACGCCCGCGCCGGCTATCCGTTCGCGGTGCAGATCACCGCGAAGGATTTCGAGGGCGACTACCGCGAGGAGCACTTCGGCCCGGCGGCCGTCCTCGTGCGCGCCGATCCGGCGGACTACCCGGCGCTCGCCGACTCGCTGGAGGGGCAGCTGACCGCGACGGTCATCGCCGACGACGCCAGTGCGGCCGACCGCGCCGCCGCCCGCGCGCTGCTGCCGAGCCTGGTCGCCAAGGCCGGGCGGGTGGTCTGGAACGGCGTGCCGACCGGGGTGGCGGTGGTCGAGGCGATGCAGCACGGCGGTCCGTGGCCGGCCACCTCGGCGGGGTGGAGCACATCGGTCGGGACCGAGGCGATCCGGCGGTTCACGCGCCCGGTGGCGTTGCAGGGCGTGCCCGCCGACCTGGTGGGTTGAGCGGCCCGCCGGGGCGGACGGCGATGAAGGGTCCTGGTAGGCGCCGGAACCATCCGGCGCTTACTACACCCGCGCCCCGGGCAGGGGTTCCCCCGGTCCGGGGCGGAATGATCGTCGGACCTGCGGCAGAGTAAGGTCTCAGGCATGACTTCTCCTTCGGACAAGGCCGTCCGTCCGTATGTCGTCGAGCACGCCGACGAGTTCTTCGCGGAGCTCACCGAGTGGCTGCGCATCCCGTCGATCTCCTCCGATCCGGCCAGTGCGCCGGAGGTGCGGCGGTCGGCCGAGTGGCTGGCGGCGAAGCTGCGGGAGGTCGGGTTCCCGACCGTGGAGATCTGGGAGACCGCCGGCGGTGCCGGCCTGCCGACGGTGTTCGCCGAGTGGCCGTCCGGGGACGAGGGCGCGCCGACCGTGGCCGTCTACGGCCACCACGACGTGCAGCCGGTGACGCCGCTGGAGCTGTGGGACACCCCGCCCTTCGAGCCCACGGTCAAGGGCGAGCGGCTGTACGCCCGAGGCGCCGCCGATGACAAGGGGCAGCTGGCCTTCCACCTGCTGGGTCTGCGCGCGCACCTGGCCGCTACCGGCCGCACCGCCCCGGCCGTGAACCTGAAGGTCATCGCCGAGGGCGAGGAGGAGTCCGGCTCCCCGAACTTCCGGGCCCTGCTGGACGAGCGCGCCGACCGGGTCAAGGCCGACGTCGTCGTGGTCTCCGACACCGGCATGTGGGACCGCGAGACCCCGTCCACCTGCACCGGCATGCGCGGCATGATTACCGGCCAGGTCGACCTGCGGGGTCCGGCCAACGACGTGCACTCCGGGTCCTTCGGCGGCGCGATCCCGAACCCGCTGACCGAGCTGGTGCGCCTGCTGGCCCGGGTCCACGACGACGACAAGCGGGTCACCGTTCCCGGGTTCTACGACGGCGTCGTCGAGCTCACCGACACCGACCGCGCGCTGTTCGCCAAGCTGCCGTTCGACGAGCAGGCCTGGCTGGCCAACGCCAAGTCCTCGGCCGCCGTCGGCGAGGCCGGGTTCACCACCCTGGAGCGGGTGTGGGCGCGGCCGACCTTCGAGCTGAACGGCTTCTGGGGCGGGCACACCGGCCCCGGGCACAAGACCATCGTCCCGGCCGCCGCGCACGCCAAGATCTCGATGCGGCTGGTGGCCGGGCAGGCGCCGCTGGACGTGGCCAGGAAGTTCGAGGACTGGTTCCGGGCCGCCGTCCCGGCCGGGCTGACCGGGTCGGTGCACTGGGAGTCCGACGGGGTGAAGCCCTGCATGACGCCGCTGGACCACCCGGCGGTGCAGGCGGTCACCCGTTCCCTGGGCAAGGCCTTCGGCGAGCCGGAGATCCCGCGCGAGGTGCTGTTCACCCGCGAGGGCGGCTCGGGGCCGGAGGCCGACCTGCAGGAGGTCGTCGACGCGCCGGTGGTGTTCCTCGGGGTGTCGCTGCCGTCGGACGGCTGGCACTCGCCGAACGAGAGCATGACGATGCCGCTGCTGCTCAAGGGCGCCGAGGCCGCCGCCTATCTGTGGTCGGACCTGGCCGAGCAGGGCTGAGCGGGCCGGGGCGGGGCGAGGAGGACACGGCGATGAGCGAGCAGGCACGGTACTTCGAGGGCGAGCTCGGACGGATGCTGCTGGCCCGGTCCGTCGTGGACCGGGCCGCCGAGCGGCGCGGCGACGAGGAGTGGCTGGCGGCGGCCTGGGCCGACCCCGGCACCCGGGTGTTCGGGGTCGACGACTCCCGGGCCGAGGCGGTGCTCGACCCGCGGGCCGGGCTGGTGTTCCGGGACGGCGCGTTCTTCGACGCCCGCCACCCCGGCGCCGAGCGGTTCTTCCTGGGCGTGGCCGAGGGCGTGGCGTACTTCGCGGTGGGCGTCGGCGCGCCGGGCCCGGACGGGGAGCCCACGGCCTCCACCGCCGGCTCGGCGTCCACCCCGGGCGTGGCGCTGACCTCGCCCCGGCCGCCGGAGGCCGAGCACGTGCCGGCGCTGGGCGAGCTGCGGCACGTCCGCGAGATCGCGGCGCTGCTGCCGGACCGCGACGGCGGGCTGCTGGCGCATGCGGTCGGGCTGGACAACTGGCACCGCACGCACCGGTTCTGCGGCGTGTGCGGGCATCCGACCCGGACGGTCTCGGCCGGCTCGGTCCGCAGGTGCGACCAGTGCGGCACCGACCACTTCCCGCGCACCGACCCGGCGGTGATCATGGCCGTCACCGACCCCGACGACCGGCTGCTGCTGGCCCGCAACGCGTCCTGGCCGCCGAACCGGGCCTCGGTGCTCGCCGGCTTCGTCGAGCCCGGCGAGACGCTGGAGGCGGCGGTGGCGCGGGAGTGCGAGGAGGAGGCCGGGCTGCGCGTCACCTCGGTGCGCTACCTCGGCAGCCAGCCCTGGCCGCTGCCGCGCTCGCTGATGCTGGGCTTCACCGCGACCGTCGACGACCCGGAGCTGAGGCTGGACGGCACCGAGCTGCACTGGGGCCGGTGGTACAGCCGCGCGGAGCTCAAGGAGGCGGTGAGCACCGGCGACCTGCTGATGCTGCCGCTGGAGATCTCGATCTCCCGGCGGCTGATCAACCACTGGTACGGCGGCGACCCGGCGGCGGGCTGAGGGGCGGAAAGACGAGCGAGTCAGGCTCCTTGCAGAGAACCAGTTGGTAGGGTCGGGGCGTCGAAGGGAGGGGAGGGAGCGCCATGCTGATACGCCCGCGAGGACAGCGGTGGGACAACGCCCGAGTGGTTTCGACGCTTCTGGCGCTGGCCGCCGCGGTCGCGCTGTTGGCCGGCTGCGCCGAGAGCGGTGTGGTGGGGCAGTCCTCCGACTCCGCGGACATCGTGGGCTCGGTGCTGAACCCGGCCAAGCAGCCGACCGCGTCCGGCGGCGCCCGCCAGGGCCGGGACGGCGGCCTGACCGGCACCTCCCTGCCGTCCTTCGACAACGCGCCGCTGCCCAGCCCGGTGGCGGCCCGGCAGATCGCCGGGCCGTACACGAACAAGGCCGGGGCGGTGACCGGCAAGCTGTTCTTCTACCGGTCCGGCGACCAGAACTCGGGCAACTACTACGTGTGCTCCGGCACCGTGATCAAGAGCAAGAACCGCAGCCTGGTCTGGACCGCGGGGCACTGCGTCCACGACGGCAAGGGCGGCACCTGGCACCTGGGCATGGTCTTCGTCCCGGCCTTCGACAACAGCGCCGGCGACCCCAACGTCGACCCCTCCGACCTGTCCCAGTACGCCCCGCTCGGCACCTTCGCCGCGGTCCACGTCTGGACCTCCCCGGAATGGGTGAAGACCGGCGACGAGCACGGCGGCGACCTGGCCCACGACTACGCGGTGATCGAGGTCGGCCGCAACGACGACGGCCAGACCCTGGACGACGCGGTGGAGTCCGCGGGCGCCAAGCCGGTCCCGGTCTGGTTCAACGCCCCCACCGGCCAGGACAAGGCCCCGGCGATGACCATCCGCGGCTACCCGGCGGCCGAGCCCTTCAACGGCATGGCCCAGTGGGGCTGCTCGGCCAACGTGGTCCAGCTGCTGAACGTGACCGAACTGGGGCCGGACGCGAAGGAGTACCGCGCCGGCTGCGACCTGACCGGCGGCGCCTCCGGCGGCGGCTGGTTCGCCCGCGGACCGGGCCAGACCGGCGACGACGTGTCGCTGGTGACGAACACGTCGGTGGGCAGCGCGCACAATGCGCACGGGGGCAACTGGCTGGCCGGGCCGTACTTGGACGCCAAGGCGAAGCAGTTGTTCAATATCGCGGACGGTTCGGCGGCCCCGTAGGCGGGTTACTTGCCGGCGGATTTGGTGCTGGTGTCAGTGCTGGTGCTGGTGCTGGTGCTGGTGCTGGTGCCGGTGTCAGTGCCGGTCGCGGTCGGCTTCGCCGGCGCCGGCGTCGACCTGGGCGCCACCGACGACCCGACCGGGCAGGCGGGCCGCGCGACGTGCGAATGCGTGGTCGCGATACCGACCACGATGAGAGTGATCAGAATCCCCGCGGCCTTGGTCATCATGGTTCTGATGTAGCCCGCCCGGGCGCGGTCCTCACGCGCGGCGCCGATACGCCACTCGAAGGTGGGTGGAACAGGAAAACGGGCCGGGCCGCCGCTACCGGAAGTTCCCCAAAGGCGAGCCGCTCGGGCCTCCGGCCGACGAGCCGGAGGCCCGAGCGGACACGGCTGCCGCGCGGGTGGGAGATCAACCCGCGAGCGCTGCCTTCACCTGGGCCAGGCTCGGGTTGGTCATGGCGACCAGCTCGCCGCCGCCGAGCGGCTTGACGACCACCGTCGGGACGGTCTGGTTGCCGCCGTTGACGGACATCACATAATCGGCGGCCTCGGGGACCTGCTCGATGTCGACCTCGGCGAATCCGATGCCCTCGCGCTCGAGCTGGCTCTTGAGCCGGCGGCAGTAGCCGCACCAGGTCGTCGAGTACATCGTGATCTGGTCGTTCATCTTCCACTTCCTGTCGGCTGTCGGGGAGCGTCCGCCGTGTGCAACGGTGGCGGGGCCCCGATTCTTCCGCACCGGGAAGCGGGGTGTGTCGGGGGATTCTGAGAGCATGGGCGAATGGCGCAGACTCCGCCGGCCGCCGGCCTTCCTCCCGCAGCGCTGCTCGACGCGCTCGATCCCGAGCAGCGGGCGGTCGCCGAGGCGCTGCACGGGCCGGTGTGCGTGCTGGCCGGGGCCGGGACGGGCAAGACGCGGGCCATCACGTACCGCATCGCGTACGGCGTCGGCACCGGGGAGTACATCCCCTCGCAGGTGCTGGCCGTCACCTTCACCCAGCGGGCGGCCGGGGAGATGCGGGGGCGGCTGCGGCAGCTGGGGGCCGGAGGGGTGCAGGCGCGGACCTTCCACGCCGCGGCGCTGCGGCAGTTGCAGTACTTCTGGCCGAAGGCGGTCGGGGGTCCCACGCCGCAGCTGATCGAGTCGAAGATCCCGCTGGTGGCGGAGGCGGTGCGGCGGTTGCGGCTGCACGCCGAGCGGGCCGAGCTGCGGGACCTGGCCGGGGAGATCGAGTGGGCCAAGTCCACGCAGATCGTGGCCGACGACTACGCCGGGGCCGCCGCCAAGGCGCTGCGCACCCCGCCGCGGGACGCCGCCGAGGTGGCCAAGGTCTACGCCGAGTACGAGAGCGCCAAGCGGGACCGGAACGCCATCGACTTCGAGGACGTGCTGCTGCTCACCATCGGCATCATGGAGGACCGCCCGGACATCGCCGCGACGGTGCGCAACCAGTACCGGTACTTCACCGTCGACGAGTACCAGGACGTCAACCCGCTCCAGCAGCGGCTGCTGGACTGCTGGCTCGGCGACCGGGCCGACGTCTGCGTGGTCGGCGACGCCAGCCAGACCATCTACTCCTTCACCGGCGCCGACCCCCGCTACCTGCTGGACTTCGCCGACCGCCACGACGACCCGACCATGGTCAAGCTGGTCCGCGACTACCGCTCCACGCCCCAGGTCGTGGCCCTGGCCAACGCCCTGCTGGACCGGGCCGAGGGCCGCGCCGCCAAGGCCCGGGTGCAGCTGATCGCGCAGCGCGCCGACGGGCCGCGCCCGAAGTTCGCCGAGTACGCCGACGCCGAGACCGAGGCCCGGGAGGTGTCCCGCGAGATCAAGAAGCTGGTCGACGCCGGGACCAAGCTGTCCGAGATCGCGGTGCTCTACCGGATCAACGCCCAGTCCGAGGAGTACGAGCAGGCCCTCAGCGACGCCGGCGTGCCGTACATACTGCGCGGCGTCGAGCGCTTCTTCGAGCGCCCCGAGGTCCGCGAGGCGATCCAGGTCTGGCTGCGCGGCGCCGCCAAGGCCCGCTCCGACCACGCCGCGGACACGCTGCCGGGCTTCGGCGGTCCCGGCGGTCCCGGCGGCGGTCCAGGCGGCCCGGGCGGTTCCGGCGGCTCCGCCGACCCCGGCACCGCCCCCGGCGAAGACCTCGCCGCCGAGGTCCGCGCCATCTTCTCCAGCCACGGCTGGAGTCCGCAGTCCCCCAAGGGCGCCGGCCGCCTGCGCGAACGCTGGGAGTCGCTGGCCGCGCTGGTCGCCCTGGCCGAGGAGTACGGCCGCACCCACCCCGACGCCGGCCTCGACCGGTTCAGCGCCGAGCTGCGCGAGCGCGCCGACGCCCAGCACGCCCCCACCGTCGAGGGCGTGACCCTGTCGACCTTCCACGCCGCCAAGGGCCTGGAGTGGGACGCGGTCTTCCTGGTCGGCATGACCGAGGGCATGATGCCGATCACCTACGCCGAGACCCCCGAGCAGATCGAGGAGGAGCGGCGCCTGCTCTACGTCGGCGTCACCCGCGCCCGCGAGCGGCTCATCCTGTCCTGGGCGCTGGCCCGCTCCCCGGGCGGCCGCGCCAACCGCAGCCCGTCGCGCTTCCTGGACGGCCTGCGCGGCGGCGTCGGCCGCGACTCCCGCGAGGGCGCGGCGGGCGGGGTCATAAGGGGCGGCGGCGCCGGACGGCGGCGCGGTACCGGCGGCCCGGGCTCCCGCTCCGGTGATGGTGACGGCGACGGCACCGGAAGCCGCCTGCGCCGGGTCGCCGACCCGATCGTCTGCCGGTCGTGCCACAAGGCCCTGATCGACCCGGCGGAGCGCAAGATGGGCCGCTGCGAGGACTGCCCGAGCACCCTGGACCCGGAGCTGTACGAGACGCTGCGCGAGTGGCGCTCGGCCCGGGCCAAGGAGCAGAAGCTGCCCGCCTACTGCGTGTTCACCGACGCGACGTTGATCGCCATCGGCGAGGCGCGGCCGGCGACGCCCGCGGCGCTGACGAAGATCGCCGGCGTGGGGAAGGCGAAGCAGGACCGCTACGGGGCCGAGGTGCTGGAGCTGATCGCGGCGTCGGACGGGGCGAGGACCTCCGAGGCCTGAGACGGCCTCACGAGTCCGGCCTCACAAGTCCGGCCCCACAAGCACAGCCCCACAAGCACAGCCCCACAAGCACAGCCTCACAGGTTCGGACAAGCGGCCGCGATCTGCTCCAACAGCGCGTCCTCGAACCCGCTCATCCTCCCCGACTGCGGATCGAACGCCTCCAGCGCGGCGTCCGACGGCGTCGACGTCACGAACCGCTGGTCGGTCGGCACCACCGCCACCGGCGACGCATAGCTCAGCCACAGCGTGGCCGTGGCGGCCCCGCCACGGATGGCCAGGAAGTTCCCGAACGCGGTGCAGTCGGTGATCCGGTCGGTGACCGCCACGTCCACGCCCTCGTTGCCGATCGGCTGGGTCGAGTGCAGGTCGGTCTCGGCGGAGACGCCCGGCACCTGCGGAGGCGACGCCGGAGGGGTGACCGCCTGCACCGAGCCGGGGGTCCCCGCGACGTGGACCGTGTACCGCACCACCGGGTTGTCCGGGCCGGCGCCGGTCGACGGGTTCTTGACCGTGAGGCCCACGGGCATCCGCGCCAGGACGCTGCCGCACAGGTGATAGAAGTTCTTGGTGACGTAGGAGCCGATGAGGTAGGTGCCGGTCTGGCCGGCGCCGCTGGGCGGTTCGTCGAACGCTCCGCCGGTGAACGTCAGCGGGAGCTCCGTCGGGTCGCCGGCCGGCCGGCCGTGGTCGGCCAGGGTGTGGACGGACAGCGTGACCCCGCTGGGGGTCTGCGGCAGGTCGGCGGCCGTGCACTGGACCGCGACCCGGGTGGTGAGCGCCACCGAGGCGCCCGGCTTCACCGTCGCGGTCGGGGCCGGCGTCACGACCCGCACCCCCGGCTGCCGGACCGTCACGCCGGTGATCTCGACCGGCAGCGCGCCGTCGTTGCGCAGGCCGATGGTGAGGTCGGTGGCCAGCGGGGCGGCGAAGCTGTCCGGTACGGACACCCCGTCGCGGGCGCCGGTGCCGGCGTAGGTCAGCGAGGCGCCGCCGCCCAGCAGGTGCAGCAGCAGCCGGTCCTGCACCCGGGCCTGGTCCCGGTGCAGGTCGACGCGGTGCACCGCGACGCCCGCGGCCCCGGCCCCGGCGGCCAGGGCCAGCGCCAGGGCGCCGGCCCGGAGCAGCCGCTGCCGGCGCTGCGGATCGGCGCCGTCCGGGTCGTCCGGGTCACCCCCGAGCGGTGTGCCCGCGCGCAGCCGCCGGGCGGCGGCGGCCAGCCTGCCCAGTGCGGAGGGCCGGTCCCGGTCCCTGGATCCGGCCGCCGGACCCGGCAGCGGCCGCGGCAGCGGATCGAGCAGTTCCTCGTCGGACTCGACCAGGTCGGTCATCCGCACACCGCCTTGATCTGTCGGGAGGCGTCGCCGGCCAGGTGCAGCGAGCCGGTCATCAGCTGGTCGGGGGAGATCGGCAGCGAGGCGCCGGAGGCCGGGTCGTCGACCTGGAGCAGCGCCTCGGCCAGGGTCGCGACGTTGATCCGGCCGCCGAGGCCGGCCTGCACCGAGCCGCAGTCGCGGACTTCCACCGTCAGCCGCACCTGCTCGGTCTGCCCGGGCGCGATGTCCAGCCGCGCCGGCAGCCACGTGGTGTGCAGCGCCGGGTCCTGGATGTAGCCGGCGTCGACGCGGGTGGACAGCGTCAGCGGGTTCTGCGTGGTGTTCCGGACGTCGACCGCCAGCGTGAAGGACTTGTTCGCGGCCGGGGTCACCACCTTGTCGTAGGTGAGCACCAGCCCCGCGGAGCCCCGCTCGGGATCGTTCTGGGCCGGATCGGCGAGATCCCGCTCGCGCACCTGCTGCTCCCGGTCGGTCTCCCACTGCGAGCAGGCCCCGGCGTCGGCGGTGACGATCTGCGGGGTCGGCTCGAAGCCGCTGCCGAGGAAGGTCAGGCTGCCGTTCTCGCCGTGCAGCAGGGAGTCCACCGTGATCCGGGTCGCCAGGGTCACGGTGCGCTCGTCGCCGTTGCCGTCCAGCACCTTCACGTCCAGCGCCGGGAACGGCATGGCGGAGGAGCCGTTGACGCCGCGCCCGCCGGCGCCGAAGTTCCCGGTCTGCACCCCCATCACCACCATCGGGCAGAACAGCCGGACGGTGAGCGTGATCCTGGCCGTCGCCCCGGCGGCGATCCGCGGCGAGCCGCCGGCCGCCGGCTTCCAGCCGGTGCTGGACATCAGCGTCCCGGCGTCGAAGCCGACGGAGGCCACGGTCACCGCGGTCGGGCTGTTGTTGGCGAGCTCGACCACGTACTGCGCGGTGGCCGAGGTGTTCGCGGCGTCGTACCGGGCGGCCGCCGGATCCCCGTCCACCACCGAGTCCACGGCCAGCGCGACCACGGCGGCCCGGTCGGCGGCCCCGGCCACGCCGTCGAACCAGGCGGTGCAGGCGGCGCCGATGGCGGCGGCCAGCAGCAGGGAGACCGCGACCGCGCCGATCCGCCGGCGCGCACCGCGCAGCCGCGCCGCACCGGCGCGCAGCGCCAGTACCCGGTCCCGCAGGCCGGGGGCCGGTTCCCGGGGTCCGGCCCGGTCGGCGCCGTCGGGGAACGGATCGTCGTCGTCGATCCATTCGAAGACTTCCTCGCCGTCCTCGACCGGTCCGAAGACGTCCTCGTCGTCCCGGCCCTGCGGCCCGCCGCCGACGGCGTGTGGGTTCGCGTCCATCCCGCCCTGTTTCCCTCGCGTTCCCTCGCGTGCCGCCGGGTGCGCCCGCCTCGGTCCCATCCTGGCAGGCAGTTTTTCAGAAAGTTAGCGTGAAAGGGGTGACAGTGGGGTTTGCTTCTGACACGATGGTCAGCGTCGAGGTTGGGGGCAACTATGTCGACCAGAACGCGGGGGCACGGGGTTCGAAAGTCCGACCCACAGGGCATCACCGCAGGTCAAAAATAGTTTGCGGCCCTGAACAGGGATCACCTAACCTTCCGATGCGGGCGAGAGATCGCCGGCCGCACCACTGTGTGTCAACTTAATAAGCAATCATCAGACGAGATCGTGCGGAGCCGACTGCCATCGGCACCAGCCGCACCGAGACGAAGTGAGGAGGCGAGTCCCGTGGAAACCATGACCACCGTCGTGTTCGGCACGCAGGCGAACTATTGCCCTGCGCCGCTGTTCCGTGTTGTCGGCGGGGCGGTCGTCCCCTCTTACCGTCCGGTGTCCGGGCAGGAGTGCTCCGGCTTCGGCGACGTCGTCCTGCCGGTGGTGTCCGTCTCCGGCGTGTTGGTGACCGGCGCGGCCCAGGCCTTGAGCCTGCGCGGGATCGCCGGTGCCGTCGCCGGTGCCCCGGGCGCCGTCCTGACCGCCGAGCGTCCGGTCCGCCCGGGCCTGGCGGCGCGGGGTCTGGCGGCGCGGGGTCTGGCCGAGCAGCGCGCGGCCCTCCTGGCGCAAGTCGACGGCGACGAGCACGGCACCACCAGCTTCACCGACAGCAGCAGCGACCAGAACAACGGCTCGAAGCCGATGACCCCGTGGGGTTACCGCAGCTCGAGTCCACCCGGATGAGGAACTCTCTTCAGCCGGCAGGACTTGAGGCCGCGGAACCCGTAAAGGGATCCGCGGCCTTCGTGTTTCAGCACGACAGTACGGCCCGGCGCGGCGACCCCGCGGCGGGAGCGGTACCGCAAGACCCGGCCTGAAGAACTCATGCCGGGAAGACATCTCCTGATGAGGTGACTCACAGTGCAGAACGTGTTCGACACCGCAGTCGAGCAGACCGACATCGCGACCCTTCCCTGCCGCGCCTACGACCCCGAGGTCTTCTTCGCGGAGAACCCGGCCGACGTGGAGTTCGCGAAGGCGATCTGCGTCGAGTGCCCGGTGAAGTCGGCGTGTCTGGCCGGCGCGCTGGAGCGGCGTGAGCCGTGGGGCGTGTGGGGCGGCGAGCTGTTCGTGCAGGGCGCGATCGTGGCGCGCAAGCGGCCGCGGGGCCGTCCGCGCAAGGACGCGGCCCTGGTCGAGGCCCGGATCGCCGCGGACGCGGCCGCCGCGGTCGAGGCCGCCAAGCTGGTGGCGATCCCGGCATGAACACCCGAGGTCTGAGCCGTCAGCGGCTGATCCGGCCGGCCCACCGGCCCGGCACGGCCACCGATGGCGGAGAAGTTCAGCGCGACAGAACCGCGAAGCAGTACCCGAAGAAGATTTCAGCGACCGCCGAGACCGGCGATCCCACGAGGAGTTTCCAGATGCTATTCCAGTACGAAGAAGCCGCACGATACCGATCACAGGAGCTGCGCGACGAGGCCGAGCGCGTGCGCTTCGCCAAGGAGGCGAGCCGCCTGCGCCGGCAGGGCGAGCGCGGTGCGCGCCGGGCCCGGCGCGGGCTGGCGGGTTTGTTCCTGAACTGAGGACGCGAGCGTCCGCGGTCCGGACCGCGCAGCACTGAATCACGCCGGAGGGGCCGGTTCCCAGTGGGGAGCCGGTCCCTCCGGCATTCGGCCTTCCCGGCCTTCGGCATCCCTGCCCCGGCGTCTCCCGCCGGGCCCGCGAGCCAGGTCCGCGCCACTCCCGCGCCGGGCCGGCGCCGGGACGAAGCAGATGGACAGCCTGTTGTCTCAGAAAACTGATTAAACGTAGAGTCGTCCCGCCGCAGCTGTGGGTAACCTCGGTGAGTGAGGTGCCCGGGTCGTCGAAGTGACGGGGGACGTGCATGCCCGAGCACCGTGTGATCGAGGACGGGGTCCCGGCCCCGCGGCCGGCCGACGGCTGGTGGATCCTCGGCCTGGCGGCCGATCCGGCCCCCGGGGACCCGGAGGCCGCGCATCTGCTGGCGACGCGGTTGCACGAGGCCGCCGACGCGCTGGACGGGCTGGTCAAGGTCCTGAGCGAGGCGCGGGCCGACGCCGGCGCCGCGTACCGGCGGGCGCGGTCGGCGCTGGCCACCGCCGGCCTGACCGACGAGGACCTGCACGGCGTCGCGGGGTTCGAGGGTGCGGGCTACGCCGCCGAGATCCGCGGCATCCTGATGGCGGCCCAGCGGCGGCACCGGCTCGCGCCGGACGACACCGGGTTCGCGCCGCCGCGTCCGTCCGCTGCCGCCGAGCCGGGCGCCAACCACCGTGCTGCTCCGCTGAGCAACGCCTACCAGCAGGCGTTGGACGCCCTGGTCCAGGGCCACGACCGCGCGACGGCCGCCGCCGAGGCCTACGACGCCGCGATGGCGCGCTGCGCGCGGGCGCTGAAGCGGGTCTCGGAAGTCGCGGTCCCCGCCGTCGGGCCCTCGGAGGCGGTCGGCACCGCCGGGCGGCGGTTCGCCGCGCCCGGCCGGAGCGGGACGGACCGGCGCGCCGCCCGGATCGGGTTCGAGGCCGCCGAGGGCGCGAGCGCGGCCAAGGCCTGGCAGGCGGCCAAGTCCAGTCCGGCGGCGCCGGACTCGGTCGGGGTGCTCTTGCAGACCGGGGCGAGACTGGCCGCGCACCGGGGCGACCCGGCGTACTTGAAGGGCTTCGCCGACGCCTCGCCGGACGGGATCACGGCCTTCCAGGGCCTGGCGGCCGTCGACGCCGACCTGCTGAACCGGATCCGGCTGGCGGAGGCGGTGGGCCAGCCGGACTGCCCGCGGGCGCTGAAGGATCTCCATGCGGGCCTGGACCAGGGCTTCGACTCCGTTGTCCCGGCCCGGGACGTCTATCTGCTCGGGTTCGACACCGCCGGAGGCGGCCACGTCGCCGTCTCCTTCGGCAATCCCGACACCGCCGCCACCACCACGATGTACCTGCCCGGACCGGCGGCGACCCTGGACGGCGCGCGGGGCGACCTGGCCCGGGTCCAGCGCCACCACGCCGAGGCCGACTCCGGGGCGGTCGGCTCGCGAGCCTCGGTCTACTACCTGGGCCCGGCCGCCACGACGCGGTTCCCGGCGTCCGGCCAGCGCGCCGGCGGCCCCGGCTTCGCGGCGTTCGTCAACGCGCTGAACGCGCAGCACCACGGGCCGACGAACGTGGTGATCAGCCGCCTCGGCCGGCCGGCGTGAGCTGTCCGCGGCCGGTCCGCGCGCGACCGGCGCGGCGACCGGACCAGCTCGAACCAGCCACCACGCCGTCCGCCACTGCCTGACCGACTGCTTCCTGACCGGCTGCTTCCCGACCGGCTACTTCCGGACCGGCTGCTTCCGGATCGGCTACTTCCGGACCGGAGAAACGCTCAGCGACATGCCGACCAGCCCGCGCGAGCGGGTGGCGATCTTGTCGGCGATGCCGAGCAGGACCTTCGCCGCCGGGGAGTCCGGGTCGGAGGCGGTGATCGGCTGACCGTTGTCCCCGCCCTCGCGCAGCCGCACATCGATCGGGATCTGGCCGAGCATCGGGACCTGGGTGCCGGTGGCCCGGGTCAGGGCCTCGGCCACGGTCTGCCCGCCGCCGCTGCCGAAGACGTCCACCTGCTCGCCGCAGTGCGGGCAGGGCATCCAGGACATGTTCTCGATCACGCCGGTGATGCGCTGCCGGGTCTGCACCGCGATGGTGCCGGCCCGCTCGGCCACCTCGGCCGCCGCCTGCTGCGGGGTGGTGACCACCAGGATCTCGGCGTTGGGGACCAGCTGGGCCACCGAGATCGCGATGTCGCCGGTGCCCGGGGGCAGGTCCAGCAGCAGCACGTCCAGGTCGCCCCAGTACACGTCGCCCAGGAACTGCTGGATCGCGCGGTGCAGCATCGGCCCGCGCCACACCACCGGGGAGTTGCCGGGGGTGAACATGCCGATGGAGATGACCTTCACGCCGCTGGGCGCGGTGGGCGCCAGGATCATGTCGTCGATCGGCGTGGGCGGCTCGGTGACGCCGAGCATGCGCGGGATCGAGTGGCCGTAGATGTCGGCGTCCACCACGCCCACCTTCAGGCCCTTGGCGGCCAGCGCGGCGGCCAGGTTGACGGTGACCGAGGACTTGCCGACGCCGCCCTTGCCGGAGGCGACGGCGTAGACCCGGGTCAGGCTGCCGGCCTGGGCGAACGGGATCTCCCGGTCCACCTGCCCGCCGCGCAGCTTGGTCTTCAGCGCCTCGCGCTGCTCCGAGCTCATCACGTCCAGCTCGACCTCGACCGCGGTGACGCCGGCGATCGCGGCGACCTCGCGCTGGATGTCGCCGGTCAGCCGGTCCTTCATCGGACAGCCGGCCACGGTGAGGAAGATGGCGACCCGCACGGCGCCGTCGGCGGCCACGTGGACCGATTTGACCATGTCCAACTCGGTGATGGACCGGTGGATCTCAGGGTCCTGGACCTTCGAGAGCGCCTTGTGGATGGCGTCCTCCGTGATCCCGTGTTCGACGGCGATACTCATAGGGTCGATGCTACGTCTTCCCGCGCGCGGCACTGAGTGTCAAGGGCTATGCCCTGCGTCACGCGGCACGGCTGAAAACCCGCGCCATCTTGTCGACCTGACACTCCATCTCATTACGCGATGGAGGGCCCGGGACACGGCGTGCAAGGTCTACACTGAGCCGGGTACAGCCCACATCACAGCGTCGTGGATCCGGGCGAATTCACCTCCTGACCTGCGTGAAGGAACTGCTGTCATGACGAAGCCTGTGGTGTCTGAAAAGCCCGTCGTGCTGATCGCCGAGGAGCTGTCGCCGGCGACCGTCGACGCGCTCGGCCCCGATTTCGAGATCCGGAACTGCAACGGCGCCGACCGCGCCGAGCTGCTCGCCGCGCTGCCCGAGGCCGACGCCCTGCTGGTGCGCTCGGCGACGCAGGTGGACGCCGAGGCGCTGGCCGTGGCCGGCCGGCTGAAAGTCGTGGCCCGGGCCGGCGTCGGGCTGGACAACGTCGACGTCGGCGCCGCCACCAAGGCCGGCGTGATGGTCGTCAACGCCCCCACCTCCAACATCACCTCGGCCGCCGAGCTGGCCATCGCGCTGCTGCTGGCCACCGCCCGGCACATCCCGCGGGCCAACGCCTCGCTGAAGTCCGGCAAGTGGGAGCGCAGCAAGTTCACCGGGGTGGAGCTGGACGACAAGGTCGTCGGCATCATCGGCTTCGGCCGGATCGGCCAGCTGGTGGCGCAGCGCCTGGCGCCGTTCGGCGTGCGCCTGCTGGCCTACGACCCCTACGTGCAGCCGGCCCGCGCCGGGCAGCTGGGCGCCAAGGTGGTCGGCCTGGACGAGCTGCTGGCCGAGTCCGACTTCATCACCGTGCACCTGCCCAAGACCCCGGAGACCGTGGGCCTGATCGGCGAGGAGGCGCTGGCCAAGGTCAAGCCGGGGGTCCGGATCGTGAACGCGGCCCGCGGCGGCATCGTCGACGAGGCCGCGCTGGCCATCGCGATCAAGGAGGGCCGGGTCGGCGGCGCCGGCATCGACGTGTTCGTCACCGAGCCGTGCACCGAGTCCCCGCTGTTCGACCTGGACCAGGTGGTCGTCACCCCGCACCTGGGCGCCTCCACCGACGAGGCCCAGGAGAAGGCCGGCGTCGCGGTGGCCAAGTCGGTCCGCCTGGCGCTGGCCGGCGAGCTGGTCCCGGACGCGGTCAACGTCCAGGGCGGCACCATCGCCGAGGACGTCCGCCCGGGCCTGCCGCTGGCCGAGCGCCTGGGCCGGGTGTTCACCGCCCTGGCCGGCGCCGCGCCGACCCAGCTCGACGTGATCGTCCGCGGCGAGATCACCCAGCACGACGTGAAGGTGCTGGAGCTGGCCGCGCTCAAGGGCGTGTTCGCCGACGTCGTCGAGCACTCGGTGTCCTACGTCAACGCCCCGCTGCTGGCCACCGAGCGCGGCATGGAGGTCCGCCTCACCACCAGCTCCGAGAGCCCGGACTACCGCAACATGACCACGGTCCGCGGCGTGCTGGCCGACGGCTCGGTGGTCTCGGTCTCCGGCACCGTCTCCGGCCCCCGCCTGGTGGAGAAGATCGTCGAGGTCGACGGCTTCCAGCTCGACGTCACCATCGCCGAGCACCTGCTGTTCCTGCGCTACACCGACCGCCCCGGCGTCGTCGGCCAGCTCGGCGGCATCCTCGGCGCGGCCGGGATCAACATCGGCGGCATGCAGGTCGCCCGCGCCGCCAAGGGCGGCGAGGCGCTGGTGGCGCTGACGATCGACTCGGTGGCGCCGGCCGGCCTGCTGGAGGAGATCAAGGCCGCGATCGGCGCGACCGCGGTGCACAACATCTCGCTGGAGAACTGATCCCGCCGGCGAATCGATCCGGTCGGGGGACCGGCGCAGGGTACTGAGTACCGAGCGCCGGTCCGCCGAAAAGCGGCCCCGCCTGCCAAGGCGGGGCCGCTCCTGCTTTCCAAGGGTCACGCGGGCTTGCGACCCCAGGCCGTGACCAGTGTCAGCGACAGATCCACCGCCTCGGGGTCCTTCAACAGCCGCCGCGCCTCCCGGTAGACCTCCTCGTCCAGCTCCATCCGCGGCCACAGCTGGTCCCACGTCCGCAGCCAGAAGTCGTTCGCCGCCGTCCCGGCCCGCAGCATCGGCGTCGAGGCGTCCACCGCCACCTCGGTCAGGCCCAGGTCGCGCAGGCGGCCGACGTAGTCGCGGGCGAAGTGGAAGTCCGTGCCCAGCGTGGTGTTCAGCATCCGGCGCATCGCCGCGAAGGTCTGGCGCAGGGCCGGGTGCGGCGACGAGTGCGTCGCGAAGTCCACGTGGTCGCCGACGATCAGCCGGCCGCCGGGGCGGACCCAGGACGCCAGCCGGGCCAGCAGCTCCGCGCGCTGCGGGAGGTGCATCAGCAGGATGCGGCAGTGGACCAGGTCGAACCGGCCGTCCGCGCCGCGCCCCGCGCCGCCCGGGGCCGCGCCGTCGTTCAGTACCTCCTCCAGTACCTCCTCGCTCAGCACGTCGGCCGCCAGCGGCTCCAGGTTCGACGGGTTCTCGTAGGTCCGGAGCAGCCGGGTGTCCCGGTCCAGCGCCGTCACCGCGCCGTCCGGCCCGACCCGGGCGGCCAGCCAGCGCGCCACGTGGCCCGGGCCGGTCCCGACGTCCAGGCAGCGCCATCCGGGGGACACCCCGAGCGCGGTCAGGCAGCGGACGGTGTCGGGGCCGTGCATGGCCGCCAACGCGGACAGGCGGGGGAGCTCGGTGGCGACGCGTTCGGGCTTGAAAAGGCGGTCGCCGTAACGCTCGCGGGCCGGGGCCAGGCTCATACCCCCAGATTCTCCGCCGGACCCGGTGAAACGGCACGCCGATGCCGAAGCGGGCATGGCGGGGCGAAGAAGACGGTCTCACATCGTAAGAACATCGGGTCGCGGCGCAGACAAGATTTACTTGGATGTCCTAGTGTTTTGCTTGCGCCGCAGGCCACCCTTACCGCGGCAGTCTCGCTGTACTCCGGCACCCTTCGGAGTCGTCCTCCCCTCAAGACGACAATCCGCTTCTGTTCTTCCTGTCTGGAGTCCTGCCATGACCCGTACCCGCCGCCCCCGTCCCGCTTCCGCCGGCCCGGCCTCCGAGGCCGCCAAGGCCGCGCGCGAGGCGCTGCAGGAAGCGCTGGACCGCCGCAGCCGCTGAGCCGGCGCCGTCCGCATGCTGAACGCTCATCGCTTGCCCACTGAGACACGGATTACCGTAGGACCATGACCGCACCCTCCTCCATCCGGCTGGCCGTGATCCCCGGCGACGGCATCGGCGTCGAGGTCACCGCCGAGGCCCTCAAGGTCTTGCAGGCCGCGCTGCCCCAGGACGTCAAGGTGGAGGGCACCGAGTACGACCTCGGGGCCCGCCGCTACCACGCCACCGGGGAGACCCTCCCGGACGAGGTGCTGGCCGAGCTCAAGGGCTACGACGCGATCCTGCTCGGCGCGATCGGCGACCCGAGCGTGCCCTCCGGGGTGCTGGAGCGCGGGCTGCTGCTCAAGCTCCGCTTCGCCTTCGACCACCACGTGAACCTGCGGCCGTCCCGCCTGTTCCCGGGGGTCCAGGGTCCGCTGCGGGCGCCCGGCGAGATCGACTTCGTCGTGGTCCGCGAGGGCACCGAGGGCCCGTACACCGGCAACGGCGGCAGCATCCGGCAGGGCACCGAGCACGAGGTGGCCACCGAGGTCAGCCTGAACACCGCCTACGGCATCGAGCGCGTGGTGCGCGACGCCTTCGCCCGGGCCCAGGCCCGGCCCCGCAAGAAGCTGACGCTGGTCCACAAGACCAACGTGCTGGTCTTCGCCGGCTCGCTGTGGAGCCGGGTCTTCACCGCGGTGGCCGCGGAGTTCCCCGAGGTCGCCACCGACTACCTGCACGTCGACGCCGCCACCATCTTCCTGGCCACGCAGCCGGAGCGGTTCGACGTCATCGTCACCGACAACCTGTTCGGCGACATCATCACCGACCTCGCCGCCGCGGTCACCGGCGGCATCGGCCTGGCGGCGTCCGGGAACCTGGACGTCACCGGCACCTTCCCGTCGATGTTCGAGCCCGTGCACGGCTCGGCCCCGGACATCGCCGGCCAGGGCAAGGCGGACCCGACCGCGGCGGTGCTCTCCGCGGCCCTGCTCCTGGACCACCTCGGACGGACGAAGGCGCTGCCCGCGCTGTCCGAGGCCGCGCGCGCGATCGAGGCCGCGGTCGAAAGCGACCTGGCCGAGCGCGTGGCCGACCCGACGCCGCGGACGACCTCCGAGATCGGCGACGCGCTGGCGGCGAAGGCAGCCGCCTGACCCACCGACGCTCCACCATCAGAATTCCGGTCCGGCTCGGCGACGTCACGTCGCCGAGCCGACGTGCAAGTGCGGCACAGAACGCGGGCGGGCCGGTCACCGGGCCGCCGGCCGGCCGGCGGCCGGCCCGCGCGGACTATGCCGCGCTCGACGAGGTATGCCTTGCCGCGCTCCTGAGGTAACGTCTCAGATAATGGGATTGTCCCCGGGAGGGGCGCTGCGAGCTGCGCACCTCGGCCGCACACCGGGCCCGAGCAGGCCGTCGAGGCCGTCAAGGAGGACGCGCGATGTCATCGACCATCGAACTCAAGCCCAGCAGTACCCCCAAGTCCGCCGAGGAGCGCGAGGCCCTGAAGGCGGTCGGCGGTTTCGGCCAGATCTTCACCGACCACATGGTGACGATCCGCTACACCGAGGGCCAGGGGTGGCACGACGCCGTGCTGGAGCCCTACGGTCCGGTGAGCCTGGACCCGGCGGCCTCGGTCTTCCACTACGGCCAGGAGATCTTCGAGGGGCTGAAGGCCTTCCGCACCGCCGACGGCCAGATCGTCTCCTTCCGCCCGGAGGCCAACGCCGCGCGGTTCAACCGCAGCGCCCGCCGGATGGCGATGGCGGAGCTGCCCGAGGAGCTGTTCCTGGCCGCGATCGACGCGCTGGTGAGCACCGACCAGGAGTGGGTGCCCGAGGCCGAGGGCCACAGCCTGTACCTGCGGCCGTTCATGTTCGCCACGCAGGTCGGCCTGGGCGTGAACTCGCCGAGCAAGGAATACCTGTTCATGCTGATCGCCGGTCCCGCCGGCTCCTACTTCGCCGGCGGCGTCCGGCCGGTGACGGTGTGGCTGACCGAGGACTACGTGCGCGCGGTCAAGGGCGGCACCGGCGAGGCCAAGTGCGGCGGCAACTACGCGGCCAGCTTCCTGGCCCAGGCCCAGGCCGTGGAGCAGGGCTGCGACCAGGTGGTGTGGCTCGACGGCGCCGAGCACAAGTACGTCGAGGAGATGGGCAGCAACAACCTGTACTTCGTGTACGGCAGCGGCGCCGACGCCCGGCTGATGACACCGGCGCTGACCGGCTCCCTGCTGCCCGGCATCACCCGCGACTCGCTGCTCACCGTGGCCGCCGACCTCGGCATCCCGGCCACCGAGGGCACGATCACCGTGGACCAGTGGCGCGACGGCGTGGCGAGCGGTGAGATCACCGAGGTGTTCGGCTGCGGCACCGCCGCGGTCGTGACCCCGCTGGGCAAGGTCAAGGGCAAGGACGGCGAGTTCACCATCGGCGACGGCCAGGCCGGACCGGTGACCCTGCGGATCCGCGAGGCGCTGCTCGGCATCCAGACCGGCAAGGCGCCCGACCTGCACCACTGGCTGCGCAAGATCGCCTGAGGCGGCCGCCGCGGCGACTGCGGGCCCGCTCCGTGGAGCGGGCCCGCTTGAGTGTCGCCTTTGAATCGCCGCCCGCCGTCGGGCATGGTCGGGGAGTGACAGACACCGCGGTCGGCGGCACGCCCCGGCGTTCGCTGTGGCACCACCGGGACTTCCTGCTGCTGTGGAGCGGTCAGGCGGTCAGCGAGCTCGGCAGCGCGATCACCGTGCTGGCCGTGCCCCTGGCCGCCGTGGTGCTGCTGGAGTCCAGCACCTTCCAGGTGGGCCTGCTCACCGCGATGAGCACCCTGCCCTTCCTGCTGGTGGCGCTGCCCGCGGGCGCGCTGGTGGACCGGGCCGCCAAGCACCGGCTGATGATGTGGTGCGATCTGGGCCGGCTGCTGCTGCTCGGCTCGGTGCCCCTGGCCACGCTGCCCGGCCTGCACCTGACCTATCTCCACCTGCTGGTGGTGGCGCTGCTCACCGGGGTGCTGACCGTGTTCTTCGACGTCGCCTATCAGAGCTATCTGCCGGTCCTGCTGGCGAAGGAGGACCTGGTCGACGGCAACGGCAAGCTCGGCACCACCGCGGCGTTCGCGCAGTTCGCCGGGCCCGCGGTCGGCGGCCTCCTGGTCGGGGCGCTCGGGGCCGCGCGCTCGCTGATCGCCGACGCTGGCACCTACGCCGTCTCCGCGGTGACGCTGTTCCTGATCCGGACCCCCGAGTCGCCGCCGCATCCGAGCCATCGGGAGCGCCGGATCCGGGACGACATCAAGGAAGGGCTGCACTTCGTCGTCAAGCACCCGATCCTGCGGCGGATCGTGGCGTGCACCGGCACCGCGAACCTGTTCAACGCCATGATGCTGGCCGTCGAGATGCCCTTCATGGTCCGGGTGCTGGGCCTGCGGCCCGGCGGCGTCGGGCTGGTGCTGACCCTCGGCGCGCTGGGCGGCATCGCCGGCGGCCTGATCGCCAAGCCGTTGGCCACCCGGTACGGCAGCGCCCGGATCATCTGGCTCGCGCCGCTGGTGATCGGGCTGCCGACGTTCCTGGCGCCGCTGGCCACGCCGGGCTGGGGCGTCCTGCTCTACGCCGCCGGGCTGGCGTTCTACGGGATGGGGGCGGTGGTCTACAACGTCGCGCAGGTCTCCTACCGGCAGGCCATCACGCCGCACGCGCTGCTCGGCCGGATGAACGCCAGCGTCCGGTTCATCGTCTGGGGCACCATGCCGCTGGGCGCGCTGCTCGGCGGCGCGCTGGGCACCTGGTTCGGGCTGCGGGCCGTGGTGTGGATCGCGGTGTTCGGCAGCTACGCGGCGGTGCTGTGGGTGGTCTTCTCGCCGCTGCGCACCCTGCTCGACGTTCCGACACCCGATCCCGGATGACGAGACACACTGTCCCGGCCCGGTCGGCTGTGGCAGGGTAGGGGCCATGCAGCAGCAGCCGCAGATTATTACGGCGTGCGCGCAGGCACCGGAGCCGTCCTGAACGACGGCCCACCGCCAGCGCGCAGACCTCTCGTGGACTCCACGAGGGGTTTTCTGTTTTTCGAACGCTTTGAAGCCGAGGAGCCCCGCCGCATGTCCGTGACCGACGATTTCCACGTCTACGACACCACCCTGCGCGACGGCACGCAGCAGGAGGGCCTGTCCCTCGCCGTCGCCGACAAGCTCGCGATCGCGCGGCACCTGGACGCCCTCGGCGTCGGCTTCATCGAGGGGGGATGGCCGGGGGCCGTCCCGAAGGACACAGAGTTCTTCCGGCGGGCTCGGACCGAGCTCGACCTGAAGCACGCGCAGCTCGCGGCGTTCGGGGCGACCCGCCGGGCCGGCGCGAAGGCCGCCGACGATCCTTTGGTGGCCGCGCTGCGGGAGTCCGGGGCGCCCGTCGTCACGCTGGTGGCCAAAAGCCATGTCCGGCATGTCGAACTGGCGCTCCGGACCACCTTGGCGGAGAACCTGGCGATGATCCAGGACACGGTCTCCCACCTGCGGGCCGAGGGGCAGCGGGTGTTCCTGGACGCCGAGCACTTCTTCGACGGCTACCGGGCCGACGCCGCCTACGCCCTGGAGTGCCTGCGCACCGCCGCCGAGGCCGGGGCCGACGTGGTCGTGCTGTGCGACACCAACGGCGGCATGCTGCCGCCCCAGCTCGCCGACATCGTGCACGAGGTGCGCGAGGCCACCGCGGCCCGGATCGGCATCCACACCCACGACGACGCCTCCTGCGCGGTGGCCAACGCGCTGGCCGCGGTCGACGCCGGCGCCACCCACGTGCAGGGCACGGCCAACGGCTACGGCGAGCGCTCGGGCAACGCGAACCTGTTCAGCGTGGTCGCCAACCTCCAGCTCAAGCTGGGCCGCGAGGTGATCCCGCCGGCCGGGCTGGCCGAGATGACCCGGATCGCGCACGCCGTCTCCGAGGTCACCAACCTGGCGCCGAACCCGCAGCAGCCCTACGTCGGCGTGTCGGCGTTCGCGCACAAGGCCGGGCTGCACGCCTCGGCGGTCCGCGTCGACCCGGACCTGTACCAGCACATCGACCCGCAGCTGGTCGGCAACGACATGCGGATGCTGGTCTCGGAGATGGCCGGCCGGGCCTCGGTCGAGCTCAAGGGCAAGGAGCTGGGCTTCGACCTGTCGGCCGACCCCGGGACGCTGAGCCGGGTCACCAACCGGGTCAAGGAGCTGGAGGCCTGCGGCTACTCCTTCGAGGCCGCCGACGCCAGCTTCGAGCTGCTGCTGCGGGCCGAGCTCGGCGAGCCGGCCCGGTTCTTCGACGTGCTGTCCTGGCGCACCGTGGCCGACCAGCTGGCCGGCGGCGCCGTGGTGAACCAGGCCACGGTCAAGCTGCGGGTCAAGGGCGAGCCGGTGCTGGCCGCCGGCGAGGGCAACGGCCCGGTGAACGCGCTGGACATCGCGCTGCGCGCGGCGCTGGCCCAGGCCTATCCGGCGCTGGCCGGCCTGGAGCTGGTGGACTACAAGGTGCGGATCCTGACCGGCGACCACGGCACCGCCTCCCGGACCAGGGTGCTGATCACCACCAGCGACGGCGCCGCCGAGTGGGCCACGGTCGGGGTCGGGGAGAACGTCGTGGCGGCCTCGTGGCAGGCGCTGGTCGACGCGGTCACCTATGGACTGCTCGTGAAGGGGGAACCAGTTCTCTGACGGGGCTGGTGAGAAGTCCGCCGAACGGGGCGGAGATTGACCCGATCGGTGGTGATTCCGGCTCTCGTCCCGGTTATCTCCCGCTAATATGACGGTGCGTAAGGGGTCAGTGCCCTAGAGTCAGCCTTCCGTCGACGTCAGCGAGGGTTGGTGACGCACTGCCATGGGATGGGACAGGCGAGGGCCGATTCGGGGGCTGCCCGGGGTGCGCCTCCACAGCGCGCCGCCGGGCTATGCCGCCGCCGCCGTCCTGATCGCCGCGCACGCCACGCTGGCCGGCGCCGGGCTCGGCGGGCCGGCGCCGGCGCTGCTCGGGGACGCCGGCCTGACCGCCGCCGCCGGCCTGGCGGCGGCGGCCTGCATCGGGCGCACCATCCTGATGGTGCGCTTCTACCGCAGGGCCTGTTTCCGCTGCTACTCCTGGCTGCTGGCCGGGCTGTCCTGCCTGGCCGCGGCGGTCGGCAACGCGGTCTGGGCCTGGTACGAACTGGTGCTGGACGCCACCCCGCCCAGCCCCTCGGCGGCGGACTGGGCGTTCCTGTTCTTCGGGCCGCTGGCGCTGGCCGCCTTCGTCACCGCGCACGGCGAGGACGTGCGGCTGTCCACCCGGGTCCGGCTGCTGCTGGACACCACGCTGGTGGCCGGCTCGCTGTTCGTGGTGGCCTGGGTGCTGGCCCTGGCGCTGGCCATCGAGCGGGTGGACTCCCCGGTGCGCACCTTCCTGGTGCTCGGCTACCCGGCCTTCGACCTGGTGCTGGTCAGCCTGCTGCTGGCGCTGCGGGCCCGCACGCCGGGGGAGCGCGGCGGGATCGGCACCGGGGTCCGGGTCGGCTACCTGATGATCGTGGTCTGCGACTCGATCTTCACCATGCCGGCGGTCCGGGACGGCTACCGCTCCGGCGGGATCCTGGACACCGGCTGGTTCGCCGGGTACCTGGTGATCGCGACCGCGGCCTGGTACGGCGACGGCTTCCGGCCCGAGCGGGTGCGCCCGGCCGCCGCCGCCGTCGCCGTGCCGGCCCCGGCCCGCTGCGCCGCCGGCTGCTCGACGGCGCGGCCCGAGTGCGGGTCCGGGGCCGGCTGCGTGGGCGCGGCGGCCCCGGCGGTCACCGTGATCCCCGGCACCCTGGCCCGATCGGCCGAGCCGGCCCCGCCGGCCTGCTCCGCGCTGCGCACGGTGCGCGCCATACTGCCGTACCTGGCCGCCGCCTTCTGCCTGGCCGGCGTGCTGGCCGACGGCCTGGACACCAACCGGCGGATGGACCCGGTGGTGCTGATCGCCGGCGCTGCGGTGCTGGTGGCCCTGGTGGCCCGGCAGAGCCTGACCCTGTACGAGAACCAGCGGCTGACCGAGGACCTGCGCCGGGCCGCCGAGACCCTGCAGCACCACGCCTACCACGACCCGCTCACCGGCCTGGCCAACCGGGCGCTGCTCACCGACCGGCTGGAGCACGCGCTGACCCAGCGGCAGGCCGAGTGGGAGCCGGTGGCGGTGATCTTCCTGGACCTGGACGGCTTCAAGGGCGTCAACGACTCGGTCGGCCACGAGACCGGGGACCTGGTGCTGGTCGAGGCGGCCGGCCGGATCTCCGGCTCGCTGCGGGTCGGGGACACCGTGGCCCGGTTCGGCGGGGACGAGTTCGTGATCGTGCTGGAGGTCGGCACCACGGTCGGCGGCGCGCTGGTGGTCGCCGAGCGGATCCGCGGCCGGCTGTGTGAGGAGTACCGCATCGAGGAGCTCACCCACCGGCTCGGCGCCTCGATCGGCGTGGCCTTCTCCGAGCCCGGGGGCACCGCCTCCAACCTGCTGCGGCGGGCCGACGCGGCGATGTACCGGGCCAAGACCGGCGGGCGCAACCGGGTGGTCGCCGAACCGCTGGCGCAGGCCTGGGCGGTTTCGCATGGCGAGACCACGGCGATCAATGCTTGACACAAGTGCGGGGCCGGGGAGAGGGTTACCACCATGACGACACGAAAGTCGATTCTCGTACTTGACCGGCGCGTAGGCTGATTCTCGAAACCAGCCACGCGCCTCCCCTCGTTGAGCCTTCAGGCTCCGAGGGTTTTTTGTTGGCCAAGTACGAGTCCGGAAGAAGAGAGAAAGCCATGACAGACCGCAGTGATCAGCAGGCGATGTCCGGCGCCGCCTCGTTGATCCGCGCGCTCGAGGAGAGCGGGGTCGACACCGTCTTCGGAATCCCGGGCGGAGCCATCCTCCCGGCCTACGACCCGCTGTTGGACTCCACCCGGCTGCGCCACATCCTGGTCCGGCACGAGCAGGGCGCGGGTCACGCCGCCACCGGCTACGCGCAGGCCACCGGCCGGGTAGGCGTCTGCATGGCCACCTCCGGCCCCGGCGCCACCAACCTGGTCACGCCGATCGCCGACGCGCACATGGACTCGGTCCCGCTGGTGGCGATCACCGGCCAGGTGGCCAGCACGCACATCGGCACCGACGCCTTCCAGGAGGCGGACATCGTCGGCATCACGCTGCCGATCACCAAGCACAGCTTCCTGGTCTCCAAGGCCGACGAGATCGCCCGCACCGTCGCCGAGGCCTTCCACATCGCCGCCACCGGCCGCCCCGGCCCGGTGCTGATCGACATCACCAAGGACGCCCTGCAGTCGGCCACCTCCTTCTCCTGGCCGGTGGAGCTGAACCTGCCCGGCTACCGGCCGGTCTCCAAGCCGCACGCCAAGCAGGTGCGCGAGGCCGCGCGGATGCTCGCCGAGGCCAAGCGCCCGGTGCTGTACATCGGCGGCGGCGTGCTGAAGGCCCGGGCCACCACCGAGTTCCGGGTGCTGGCCGAGCTGACCGAGGCCCCGGTGGTGACCACCCTGATGGCCCGCGGCGCCTTCCCGGACAGCCACCCGCTGCACCTGGGGATGCCCGGGATGCACGGCACGGTGGCGGCGGTCACCGCGCTGCAGAAGGCCGACCTGATCGTGGCCCTGGGCACCCGCTTCGACGACCGGGTGACCGGCAAGCTGTCCAGCTTCGCGCCGAACGCCAAGGTGGTGCACGCCGACATCGACCCGGCCGAGATCTCCAAGAACCGGACCGCCGACGTGCCGATCGTGGGCGACTGCCGGGAGGTGATCGCCGACCTGGTGGTGGCGGTGCAGGCCGAGCACGCGGCCGGCCGGCGCGGCGACTACGCCGGCTGGTGGGAGCAGCTGAACGCCTGGCGGCGCACCTACCCGCTGGGCTACGAGCTGCCGGCCGACGGCTCGCTGGCGCCGCAGCAGGTGATCGAGCGGATCGGCCGGCTGTCCGGGCCGGACACGATCTTCACCGCCGGCGTGGGGCAGCACCAGATGTGGGCCTCGCAGTTCATCTCCTACGAGAACCCCTACACCTGGCTGAACTCCGGCGGCGCCGGCACCATGGGCTACGCGGTCCCGGCCGCGATGGGCGCCAAGGTCGGCATGCCGGACCGCACGGTCTGGGCGATCGACGGCGACGGCTGCTTCCAGATGACCAACCAGGAGCTGGCCACCTGCGCCATCAACGGCATCCCGATCAAGGTGGCGGTGATCAACAACGGCACCCTGGGCATGGTCCGGCAGTGGCAGACGCTGTTCTACGGCAAGCGCTACTCCAACACCGACCTGCACTCCCGCCGGATCCCGGACTTCGTGAAGCTGGCCGAGGCCTACGGCTGCGTGGGGCTGCGCTGCGAGTCGCCGGACGATCTGGACAAGACCATCGAGCAGGCCATGGCGGTCGACGACGCGCCGGTGGTGGTGGACTTCGTGGTGCACCAGGACGCGATGGTGTGGCCGATGGTCCCCGCCGGGGTGTCCAACGATGAGATCCTGGCGGCGCAGGACGTGCGCCCCGACTTCGGGGACGGCGAGGAATGAGCCGGCGGGCAGACCCCAGGTCCATCCAACACAGCGGCGACGGCGAGGAGTAAAGACTCATGTCACGGCACACCCTCTCCGTGCTGGTGGAGAACAAGCCCGGGGTCCTGACCCGGGTGGCCGGGCTGTTCGCCCGGCGCGACTTCAACATCGAGTCGCTGGCCGTCGGGCCGACCGAGCACGAGGACGTCTCCCGGATCACCCTGGTGGTGACCGTCGAGGAGCACCCGCTGGAGCAGGTCACCAAGCAGCTCAACAAGCTGGTGAACGTGCTCAAGATCGTCGAGCTGGACGCCGGCGCCAGCGTGCAGCGCGAGCTGCTGCTGGTCAAGGTCCGCTGCGACCAGGAGACCCGGGCCGAGGTGCTGGCCACCGTGCAGCTGTTCCGCGCCAAGGTGGTCGACGTGGCCACCGACGCGGTCACCGTGGAGGCCACCGGCAACCGCGAGAAGATCGAGGCGCTGCTGCGGGTCCTGGAGCCGTTCGGGATCAAGGAGCTGGTCCAGTCCGGCATGGTGGCCATCGGCCGCGGCTCGCGCTCCATCGCCGACCGGCCGCTGCGGGCGGCGAGCCCCGAGGACGTCCGGACCCACCACGAGGGCGGGTCCCACAGCACGCACAACGGCCACAGCGCCGCGCGCGACACCCACAACCGCACCCACAGAAAGCAAGTGAGCGACCACCATGGCTGAGATGTACTACGACGACGACGCGGACCTGAGCATCATCCAGGGCCGCAGTGTCGCGGTCCTGGGCTACGGGTCCCAGGGCCACGCGCACGCGCTGTCCCTGCGGGACTCCGGCGTGGACGTGCGCGTGGGACTTCCGGAGGGCTCCAAGTCCCGGCAGGCGGCCGAGGAGGCCGGGCTGCGCGTCGTCACCCCGTTCGAGGCCTGCGAAGAGGCCGACGTGATCATGGTGCTGGTGCCGGACCCGGTCCAGCGCCAGGTCTACGCCGAGGCCATCGAGCCGAACCTGGCCGAGGGCGACGCCCTGTTCTTCGGCCACGGCCTGAACATCCGCTACGGCTTCATCAAGCCCCCGCCCGGCGTCGACGTCTGCATGGTGGCCCCCAAGGGCCCCGGCCACCTGGTGCGCCGCCAGTTCACCGAGGGCCGCGGCGTGCCGTGCCTGATCGCGGTCGAGCAGGACGCCACCGGCAACGGCACCGCCCTGGCCCTGTCCTACGCCAAGGGCATCGGCGGCACCCGGGCCGGCGTCATCAAGACCACCTTCACCGAGGAGACCGAGACCGACCTGTTCGGCGAGCAGGCGGTGCTGTGCGGCGGCGCCGAGGCGCTGATCAAGGCCGGCTTCGAGACCCTGACCGAGGCCGGCTACCAGCCCGAGGTGGCCTACTTCGAGTGCCTGCACGAGCTCAAGCTGATCGTCGACCTGATGTACGAGGGCGGCCTGGAGAAGATGAACTGGTCGGTCTCGGAGACCGCCGAGTGGGGCGGCTACGTCACCGGCCCGCGCGTCATCACCGAGCAGACCAAGGCCACCATGAAGCAGGTGCTGGCCGAGATCCAGGACGGCACCTTCGCGAACAGCTGGATCGCGGAGTACGACGCCGGCCTGCCGAACTACAAGAAGTACGTCGAGGCCGAGGCCGCGCACCCGATCACCGGGACCGGCAAGCAGCTGCGCTCGATGATGTCCTGGATCCGCGAGGACTGATTCCGCGCCGGACCGGCGTGGAGAAGGCCGGCGCCGCACACCTGTGCGGCGCCGGCCTTCGGCGTTCCCAGGGGCCTGAAATCCCTCTTGTCACTCTTTCGCCACTTTCAATCTGAAGGTCGTGATTGTCGGGAATAGAGTGGCGAACGCGCTCCCAGCAGCGCGTTCGCCATCGTGTGTCCCGACAGGAGGAGAAAGATGGGCGTCAGCAGGAGGACACTCGCGCTGCGGACCGGTGCGATCGCGGCGGCGGTGGCGCTGGCCGCGAGTGCGTGCGGCAGCAGCAAGAGCAACGGCGGCGGATCCGGCTCCGGGTCCGGCGCCACCAGCGGCGGGGACAAGAACACGGTGAACTCCGCCAGCGTCAAGCAGGGCGGCAAGGTCACCTGGACCATCGAGAAGACGGTCCAGGACTGGAACCCGCTGACGTCCAACGGCAACACGTTCGACTACGCGCAGGTCACCAACGGCATCTACCCCACGGTCTACATCGGGCAGCCGGACTACTCGGTGAAGCTGAACACCGATCTGATGGACGGCGACCCGCAGGTCACCGACGCCACCGCCGACGCCCCGCAGAAGATCGTCTACAAGATCCAGCAGAACGCCAAGTGGTCCGACGGGACCCCGATCTCCGCCGACGACTTCGTCTACCTGTGGGAGGCGCAGAACGGCACCAACCCGAACGTCGACGCGGCCAGCACCACCGGGTACTCGCAGGTGGAGTCGGTGGTCGGCAGCGACAACGGCAAGACGGTGACCGTCACCTTCAAGAAGGGCGCGCCGTTCTCGGACTGGAAGTCGCTGTTCTCCTCACTGCTGCCCAGCCACATCGCCAAGCAGCACGGCGACGTCGCGGCCTCCTTCACCTGGCTGGACGCCAACCCGCCGACCGTCTCCGGCGGCCCGTTCCAGATCGCCCCGGGCGGGGTGTCGGCGGACAAGAGCCTGGTCAAGACCGTCCGCAACGCGCAGTACTACGGCAAGGCGGCGAACCTGGACGAGGTCGACTTCCGGGCCATCACCGACTCCGCGCAGGAGCCGACCGCGCTGGCCAACGGGGAGGTGGACGGCATCTATCCGCAGCCGCAGCTGGACCTGGTGAACCGGGTCAAGAACATCAGCGGCGTGGACTACCACATCAACCAGGGCCTGGTGTTCGAGCACATCGACCTGAACATGCGCAACACCGCGTTCGGCGGCCCGGCCGACGCCGACCAGACCGCGCCGGCCAAGGTCGCGCTGCGCCAGGCCATGTTCACCGCGTTCGACCGGCAGGGGCTGGTCAACCGGACCATCAAGCAGTTCGACGACCAGGCCAAGGTGCTGAACAACCGGATGCTGATGCCCGGCCAGCCCGGCTACCAGGACAACGTCACCAGCTCCTACCCGGAGGCCGGGGACCTGGCCAAGGCCAAGCAGATCCTGACCACGGCCGGCTACACCGGCGTGGGCACCGCGCTGGTCGACCCGTCCGGCAAGCCGGTGCCGGCCTTCAGCATGCGCTACACCGTCGGCAACCAGCTGCGCCAGGACACCAGCAACCTGTTCGCCCAGGCCATGAAGGAGCTGGGGATCACCGTCAACGTCAGCTCCACCGACGCCCTGGGCAAGACCCTGACCCAGTCCGACGCCCAGCACCAGTGGGACGTCATCGTCTTCGCCTGGGTGGCCACGCCGTTCCCGAACTCGTCGAACCAGCCCATCTACACCACCGCCAAGCAGGGCAGCCCGCAGAGCAACTACGGCTACTACAGCAACGCCAACGTCGACAAGTGGCTGGCCGACGCCGCCACCAACGCCGACGAGAAGGTCCGGGAGAGCGACCTGAACCAGGCCGACGCCCAGGTCACCAAGGACGCCTACACGCTGCCGCTGTACCAGAAGCCGACGATGATCGCCTACAAGAACACGCTGGGCAACGTGCGCGACAACGCCACGCAGATCGGCCCGACGTACAACATCCAGGAGTGGGGCTTCAAGTCCTAGTCCGCGCCGGCCGGCCGGGCCCCGCGCTCCGGCCGGCCGTCCCGGGCCCCGACGGCCCGCCCGGTGTCCACCCCTGACGAAGAAGGCCCGACATGCTCGCCTTCACCATCCGCCGCCTGCTGGTGTCCATCCCCATCCTGATCCTGTCCACGTTCCTGGTCTTCATGCTGGTGGCCTGGGGCGCGGACCCGCTGGGCGACTTCAAGTCCAAGAACCCGCCGCCCTCGCCGGCCCAGATCGCGGCCCGGGAGCACGAACTGGGCCTGGACCAGCCGCTGCTGACCCAGTACTGGAACTGGATCAAGGGTGTGCTGCACGGCGACTTCGGGCCGTCGGTGCAGGGGTCGGCGTTCAACATCAACGAGGAGCTGGGCCGCCGCACCTGGGTCACCTTCCGGCTGGTGATCTGCGCGATCATCATCGCGCTGATCCTGGCGGTGATCGTCGGTGTGATCACCGCGGTGAAGCAGTACAGCGTCGTGGACTACGTCGGGACCCTGGTCGGCTTCTTCTTCCTGTCGCTGCCGGTGTTCTGGTTCGCGATCCTGCTGAAGATCTGGGCCACCAACATCAACAACTCCCTGGGCACCAACATCAAGACCCTGGGGCCGCCCGGCGGCGAGTGGGGCGGCATCGGCTCCTGGGCCGGGTTCCTGGTGCTGCCCACCATCACGCTGGCGCTGAGCTCCTACGCCACCTGGGCCCGGTTCCAGCGGGCCTCGATGCTGGACGTGCTGAACAGCGACTACATGCGGCTGGCCCGGGCCAAGGGCCTGTCACCGCGCCGGGTCATGGTCCGGCACGGCCTGCGCACCGCGCTGATCCCGATGACCACCCAGGTCACCCTGGACGTCGCGGCCATCATGGGCGGCACGGTGATCACCGAGCAGATCTTCCAGTGGCAGGGCCTCGGGACGATGTTCCTCAACGGCATCCGGACCCAGGACACCAACGCGGTGCTGGCCTGGCTGCTCATCTCGGCGACCCTGGTGATCGTCTTCAACCTGATCGCGGACCTGCTCTACGCGGTGCTCGACCCGCGGATCCGGCTGTCGTAGGAGGGATGACCGATGCCTGAGAACCCCTTGCCCAGGGACGTCAACGACGAGCCGGCGGGCGACGGACGGCCGCCGGTGGACCGCAACGCCGAGTTCCTCGGGGACCAGGGCCAGCAGCCCGGCCTGATGATAGACGCCGTCACCCCGGGCGGCGAGGACATCCTGGTCGGCGGCGGGCCCGATCCGGACGCCGACCACGAGTTCTCGGTCGAGGCGCGCAGCCAGTGGCAGCTGGTGCTGCGCCGGTTCCGGCAGCACAAGCTGGCCGTGGCCTCGCTGTTCGTCCTGCTGCTGGTGGTGCTGTTCGCCTTCCTCGGGCCGGTGCTGTGGCACTACAAGCCGACCAAGTTCACCGACGACTTCTCGGTGCCGCCCTCGCTGAAGCACCCGTTCGGCACCGACAGCAACGGCGCGGACCACATGGCCCAGGTGATGGCCGGCACCCAGCTGTCGCTGAAGATCGCCTTCGCGGTGTCGATCACCGCCACCGTGTTCGGCTCGATCTACGGCGCGGTCTCCGGCTACTACCGGGGCATCACCGACACCCTGATGATGCGCCTGGTCGACCTGGTGCTGACCATTCCGGCGCTGGCCGTCGGCGCGCTGCTGGGCAAGCGGTTCGGCAGCAACTGGTGGCTGCTGGCCGCGGTGCTGGCCGCGCTGCTGTGGACCGGTTCGGCCCGGGTGGTGCGCGGCCAGGTGCTCTCGGTCCGGGAGAAGGAGTTCGTGGAGGCCGCGCGGGCGCTGGGCGCCAGCGACCGGCGGATCATCTTCCGGCACATCCTGCCCAACGTGGCCGGTCCGATCATCGTGCTGTTCACGCTGCTGGTGGCCACCGCGGTGCTGACCGAGACCGCGCTGAGCTATCTGGGCTTCGGCGTGCAGTTCCCGGACATCTCGCTGGGCTCGCTGATCACCGCCGGGGAGACCGCGGCCACCGGCGGGCGCGGCTGGCTGTTCTACTTCCCGGGCCTGTTCATCATCCTCATCGCGCTGACCGTGAACTTCATCGGCGACGGCCTGCGCGACGCCCTCGACCCGACGCAGACGAAGGCCCGCGCATGAGTGCTGAGAACTCCTCTCCCGCCTCCGGCCCGGGCTCCGGGCCCGGTTCCGGCGCTCCCGGTTCCGGTACCCCTGGTTCTGGCGGTGGCGGGGCGGTGCTGTCGGTCCGGGACCTGACCGTCACCTTCCCCAGCGACGCCGGCCCCGTGCAGGCCGTGCGCGGCGTGTCCTACGACCTGCGGCCCGGCGAGGTGCTGGGGATCGTCGGCGAGTCCGGCTCGGGCAAGTCGGTGACCTCGATGGCGGTGATGGGGCTGCTGCCCAAGACCGCGCGGACCACCGGCTCGGTGCGCTTCCGGGGCCGGGAGCTGCTCGGGCTGGCGGAGAAGGAGATGACCTCGGTCCGGGGCAAGAAGATCGCGATGATCTTCCAGGACCCGATGACCTCGCTGAACCCGGTCTACAAGATCGGCTGGCAGCTGTCCGAGGCGGTGCTGGCGCACAACGACGTCTCCAAGGAGGTGGCCCGCAAGCGGGCGCTGGACCTGCTGGAGATCGTCGGCATCCCGTCCCCGGACAAGCGGATCGACCAGTATCCGCACGAGTTCTCCGGCGGTATGCGGCAGCGCGTGGTGATCGCGATCGCGATGGCCAACGACCCGGACGTGATCATCGCCGACGAGCCCACCACCGCCCTGGACGTGACGGTGCAGGCCCAGGTGCTGGAGGCGCTGCGGGCGGCCCAGCACGAGACCGGCGCCGCGATGGTGCTGATCACCCACGACCTGGGAGTGGTGGCCGGGCAGGCGGACCGGGTGCTGGTGATGTACGCCGGCAAGCCGGTGGAGATCGGGCCCATCGACGGGATCTACTACCAGCCGCGGATGCCGTACACGGTCGGCCTGCTCGGCTCGCTGCCCCGGCTGGACCAGCGGACGCAGGAGAAGCTCACGCCGATCCCGGGCACCCCGCCGTCGGTGGTGAACCTGCCGCCGGGCTGCCCGTTCGCGCCGCGGTGCCCGCTGCGGACCGACATCTGCCTGGACCGGGAGCCGGCGCTGCTGCCGGTGCTCGGCGCCGAGCACCAGGCCGCCTGCCACCACAGCGACCTGCTGACGCACGCGGACGCGATGGACATCTTCAGCACCGACCCCAACGCGGCACCGGGCGCGGCGCCGACGGACGCGCCGCTCGCCGGGGGTCCGGCGGCGGCGGGCCTCGGATCGGCGACGGACGCGCCGCCCCTGGGAGGCCCGGGCGCCGAGGCGAGCCCCGGACCGGTGGGCGGACCGGGCTCCGACCCGGGCAGCACGTCGAGCACTGATCCGAGCACTGATCCGGGCGCTGATTCGAGCGCTGGTCCGAATGCTGCTTCGGGCGCTGGTCCGAATGCCGGTCCGGGCGCTGCTCCGGGCACCGCTCCGCCGCCCGGCCCGAAGCCCGATCCCGACCCCGATTCCCACCCCGGCCAGGACCCGCAGAGCGGAGCCGCGCAGTGAGCACCACGACCCCGAACCCGGCGCCGGCCCCGGTCCAGGACGCCGGCGGCACCCCGCTGCTGTCGGTCCGGAACCTGGTCAAGGAGTTCCCGATCCGCTCCTCGGGCCTGATCCGCAAACAGGTCGGGGTGGTGCAGGCGGTCTCGGACATCTCCTTCGACATCGCCGTCGGCGAGACCCTGGGCCTGGTCGGCGAGTCCGGCTGCGGCAAGTCGACGACCTCGCGCGCGGTCCTGCACCTGCAGCCCGCGACCTCCGGCACGGTCCTGTTCGACGGCGTGGACCTGACCGCGATCGGCAAGAACGAGCTGCGCCGCCTGCGCCGCGACATGCAGCTGGTGTTCCAGGACCCGTTCGCCAGCCTGGACCCGCGGATCACGGTCAACGAGATCATCGCCGAGCCGCTGCGCATCCACGGGCTGTACGGCGACCGGGGCGGCGGCCGCAAGAAGGTCGAGGACCTGATGGCCACCGTCGGCCTCAAGCCCGAGCACGGCAACCGCTACCCGCACGAGTTCTCCGGCGGCCAGCGCCAGCGCATCGGCATCGCCCGGGCCCTGGCCCTGCGCCCGCGGCTGCTGGTCCTGGACGAGCCGGTCTCGGCGCTCGACGTGTCCATCCAGGCCGGCGTGATCAACCTGCTGGAGGAGCTCCAGGACGAGCTGGGCCTGGCCTACCTGTTCGTGGCCCACGACCTGTCGGTGGTCCGCCACATCGCCGACCGGGTGGCCGTCATGTATCTGGGCAAGATCGTCGAGATCGGCCCGCGCGACGACCTGTTCGACCGGCCGCAGCACCCGTACACCCAGGCCCTGATCTCGGCGATCCCGATCCCCGACCCCCGGCGCGAGCGCAGCCGGGAGCGGATCCTGCTCCAGGGCGACGTGCCCTCCCCGGCCAATCCGCCGTCCGGCTGCCGGTTCCGCACCCGGTGCCCCAAGTTCCTGACCCTGACCGACGACCAGCAGCAGAAGTGCGTCACCGAGGAGCCGCCGCTGGTCGGGCGCGGGCCCGGCGGGATGGCGACGAGCGCGGACGCCGCGCACAAGGCGGCGTGCCACTACGCGGAGTCGCTGCGGGTGCTGTGAACGGGAGAAGGGTCCGGGCCGGGCGGCGGGAACACCGCCGCCCGGCCCGGACCCTTTGCCCGCCGGAGCGCTACTGCTGCACGATCCTCGTCGGCCGCACGCCGATCTTCACCCGGTCCGCGGCGTCGCCCGGGGTGACGGCGGTGCCGTCGTACCACTCGGACAGCGTCTGGTACATCGTGGCCTCGGGGTCGTCCTCGACCGTCTCGACGACGCCGCGGACCTCCATGTAGCCGTACGGGTTCTCCGGGTCGAGGAAGGCGATGGAGACCCGGGGCTCGTGGGCGATGTTCTTGTACTTCTGGCGATAGCTGGTGTGCGTGAACCACAGAAGCTCCCCGTCCCACTTGAACCACATGGGGTTCACCTGCGGGGCGCCGTCGGGGCGGACGGTGGCCAGATTGACCAGGACCGGCTTCTCCAGCAGGGCACGGGCCTTGTCGGAAATCTCAAGCGTCATGTGCGATCCCAACCTTTCATGCGGGTAGTGGCATTCCCGATCATCGGGCCTGCGCCGCGTAGGCGTCGATCTCAGCGGCCAATCGGTGCTTGGCCGCGGCGTCCAGGAACGAGGACCGGACCGCGTTCTTGGCCAGGTCGGCCACGCCCTGCTCGTCCAGGGCCAGCAGCTTGGCGGCGACCTCGTACTCGGTGTTCAGGTCGGTGCCGAACATCGGCGGATCGTCGCTGTTCACGGTGATGGACAGGCCCGCCTCGGCCATCCGGCGGACGGGGTGCTGGTCCAGGTCCGCGACCACGCCGGTGGCGATGTTCGAGGTCGGGCAGACCTCGATCGGGATCCGGTGCTCGCCCAGGTAGTCGATCAGCTCCGGGTCCTGGACCAGGGAGGTGCCGTGGCCGATGCGCTCGGCCTTGAGGTGGCGCAGCGCGTCCCAGACCGTCTCCGGCCCGGTCGACTCGCCGGCGTGCGGCACGCTGTGCAGCCCGAGAGCCAGGGCGCGCTCGAAGTACGGCGCGAACTGCGGCCGGGGCACGCCGATCTCCGGGCCGCCGAGGCCGAAGCCGACCAGGGCCTCCGGCTGCCGGGTCTCGATCAGCGCGATCGTCTCCTCGGCCGCCTCCAGCCCGGCCTCTCCGGGGATGTCGAAGATCCACTTCAGGGTGAGCCCGAAGTCGCGGAGCGCGGACTGCCGCGCGTCCTCGATCGCCTCCAGATACGCCATGCCGTCGATGCCCCGCCGGATGTGCGAGCGCGGGGTGCAGGTCAGCTCGGCGTACCGGATGTTCTGCGCGGCCATGTCCTGCGCCACGCCGTAGGTCAGGTCCCTGATGTCCTCGGGGGTCCGGATCAGGTCCACCACGTTCAGGTAGAGCTCGATGAAGTGCCGGAAGTCGGTGAAGGTGAAGTACTCGGCCAGGCGCTCCGGGTCGGCCGGGACGTCGGTCGCGCCCTCGTGGCGGGCCGCGAGGCCGGCGACGACGCGCGGTGACGCCGAGCCGACGTGGTGGACGTGGAGCTCGGCCTTGGGCAGGCCCTGGATGAAGTCGCGCATGCGCGCGATTCTGCCAAACCGCGCGCTGCCCCTCGCCGCCGCAGTTGGATCGCGGTGTCAGCTCCGCGCCGCCGCGGCCGGACCCCGCCGGGTGCTCAGTGCTCGCTCAACCGCAGCACCGCGTTGTCCCGGCCGGCCCCGAGCACCGACAGCACCACCCCGACCGCGGCGTAGGCGGCCAGCACCCAGATGGCGGTCCCCAGTCCTTGGGAGTGGAAGTACGCCACCCCGCGCACGGCGTTGGTGCCCTGGAAGTTCGGCAGCCAGGGCCCGATCTCCCGCCAGAACGTCGGGATCATGTTCCGCGGCCACGGACCGGCCGCCGAGGGATTGCCGAGGATCACGAAGATCGCGATGCCGATCCCGGTCCCGATCAGCCCCAGGAAGGTCTGGAGCCCGTTGGCGAACACCGAGACCGCGAACACCACCAGCGTCCCGATCAGGGCCTGGAGCCACCAGCTGCCGCCCAGGAAGCCCATGATCGTGTGCACGATCAGCGTTCCGCCGATCCCGCCGAGCACGCTGTACCCGGCCAGCAGCCCGATCCGCTCCAGCGCCACGCCGGGGCTGCTGCTTTTCATCCCGGCCATCAGCCCGACCAGCGTCGAGGCCAGGTAGCCGCCCACGGTCCAGGCGATGACCAGGTAGAACGGCACCAGTCCCGAGGGGTCCCCGCGGTGCGGCGGCACGACGTCCCGCAGCCGCAGCGTGTGCTGCTGGGCCTGCGCGGCCTGGGTGAACGCCAGCTGCATCGCCTGCGGCGCGGCCGGGCCGAGCGCGGTGGTGACCAGCAACTCGTCGACGGTCCCGGCAGTCGCCGGAACGTAGGCGCCGAGCACGTCGCGGTGCTGCACCGCGTGCTCGGCCTCGGCCGCGCCCGGCTCCGGCATGAGCGTGAACAACGGCCCGGCCTGGTCGGAGGTCTTCTGCAACTCCTCGACCACCGGCGCCGGCGCCACCACCCCGACCGGCATCCGGTGCGGCCGCTGCGGGCCGTGCATGGCGCCGGTGTAGGAGATGACGAAGGCCAGCTGCATGAGCAGCGCCATGAACAGGAAGAAGCCGATCCGCAGTTTCCGCCCGTACTCGTAGCGGTTCGAGTTGGCGGCTTGCAGGGCGGCACGGTTCATGCCGGGCGGATACCCGGAGTATCGGGCGGAATGCCGGGAATCTGCCGATCGGGTGGCGGCCCGGCTCCGGGGCCGTCTCCGGCTCTGCTCCAGGTCGCAGCTTCAAGCCCTGCTCAAGCTCAGCTCAAGCGCTGCTCAGGCCCTGCTTCCGCCCTTGCTTCAGGCGTTGCTTTCGGCCTCGCATCAGATCTTGCTTCCGCACTTGCTTCGGGCCTTGTTCCGGACCTTGCCTTCGGCCTTGCTTCCGACCTGCTCCAGGTATCTGCTTCCGGTTCTGCTCCCGGTACCTGCCTCAAGCCCTACTTCAAGCCCTGCTTCCGACTCTTCTTGCGGTCCTTCTGCTGGGACTTCGGCGGCTTCGGCGGCTTGGGCACCCCGCCGATCATCCTCGGCATCCGGCCCAGCGTGGTGGCCGGCGAGGGCAGGGGCGGCGCCGCCTCGGAGCCGCCGTCCGGCGCCACCGCGCCGCCGAGCGGGCGCATGCGCAGGATCGCGGACTCGCGGGCCCAGCGGCGCTGGTGGTCGTCGCCCTCGGCGAGGTTCAGGCGCTCGGCGTGCAGGGCCGCGGCCGCCGCGCCCCAGTCCGGGGTGCCGGGCACCACCAGCTCGACCTGGCTCAGCCAGCTGATCACCCGGCCGCCGTCGTCCTTGCTGCGCATCCCGACCTCGACCACCCGGCCGGGCACCGCCCACATCGGCAGCGGCTGCTCGGCGCCGCCGGCCACGATCGTCACCGCGCCGTCGTGCCACACGTGCCAGACCGCCTGCGGGCCGCTGCGCTCCGGGCCCTTCGCGGCCTCGGACAGGCCGGCCGGGCTGAGCCAGACCAGACCGGACTTGCGGGCCGCCTCCTCGATCAGGGCGGCGTCGAAGTCCGGCTCGGGGACCCAGGGCGCGTCGGGGGCGGCGGTGGCGGCGGGCTGCTCGGGCATGGCCGTAGCGTCTCATATCTTGTGCGGCGCGATCGCCTCCGTCGGCCACCCGGTCACGCATAGTCCGCACGTGCCGCGATCGGCGGCCCCGCGGCGGGGCCGCCGCCTTCCGCATGGTGAGCAGGGGAGTGACTCCCTTGCGTCCGCGATTACGCTGATAGCCGCTGACATGAGCGCGTTGCGGGACAGGGGCTTACACGTGACCGGAATACACAGGTGACCGCGGACAGTGTGGCGTCCGCCGGGGCGGCCGCGGCGTCGGCGATCCCGGTCCGGGTGTCCGCGGTCCACCGGCCGCCGAAGGCCGACATGGCGGTCCTCGGGGTCGCGGTCACGGCCGTCGGCACCTCCGGGCCGCTGATCGCCGCCGCCGCCGCGCCGGCCATGGCGATCGCCTTCTGGCGCAACGCCATAGCCACCGTGGTCTTCGCCCCGTACGTGCTGGCCAGGCGCGGGCTCCGCGCCGAGCTGCGCGGGCTGGGGGCGCGGACCACGCTGCTGGCGCTGGTGTCCGGACTGGTCCTGGGGGCGCACTTCGCGACCTGGACGCCGTCGGCGAAGCTGTCCTCGGTGGCGTCGGCGACGGCCTTCGCCGCGACCCAGCCGATCTTCGCCGCGATGGTGGCCCGGGCGCTGGGGCACCACGTGCCGCGCCGGGCCTGGGCCGGGATCGTGGTGGCGTTCGTCGGGGTGATCGTGCTGTCCGGGGTGGACTTCCACGCCTCGCTGCGGGCGTTCGAGGGGGACCTGCTGGCGCTGACCGCCGCCGCCTTCGCCGCCGTCTACATGTCGATCGGCCAGGAGGTGCGCAAGACCGCGAGCCTGCCGACCTACGCGCTGCTCTGCTACGGCGCCGCGTCGGTGTTCCTGATCGGCGCCGCGCTGGTCACCGGCTCCTCGCTGGTCGGCTTCAGCGGCAACGCGTGGGCGAAGATCGGCGCGCTGACCGTGCTCGCGCAGTTCCTCGGGCACACCCTGTTCAACCGGGTCGTGAAGACGACCAGCCCCACCGTCATCTCCACGGCCATCCTGCTGGAGGTGCCGATGGCGGCGGTGATCGCGGCGGTCTTCCTGCACCAGGTGCCGTCGGTGTGGGCGATTCCGGGGGCGGTGCTGATCCTCGCCGGACTGCTGCTCGTGGTCACCGGGAACCGGGGCGGCGCGGCGGACTGAGCGCGGGGGAGGATCCCCACAAAACCGGGCCTGGAAGTGGCGCGCGTCATGATGACGCCCTAGGTGACCCGCCAGTAACGTGACGGCTGTATCAAGCGGTCCGTACCCACTCCCGGGAGGGAACCCACCCATGTCCGAGTCCGCACGACCCCAGCGCCCGCGCCGCTCCTGCCTGGCCGTTCCCGGCTCCAACCCGCGCTTCCTGGAGAAGGCGCAGGGCCTGCCGGCCGACCAGGTGTTCCTGGACCTGGAGGACGCCTGCGCGCCGCTGGCCAAGCCCGAGGCCCGGCACACGATCGTGAAGTTCCTCAACGAGGGGGACTGGACCGGCAAGGCCCGCGTGGTGCGCGTCAACGACTGGACCACCGAGTGGACCTACCGCGACGTGGTGACGGTGGTCGAGGGGGCCGGGCCGAACCTGGACTGCATCATGCTGCCCAAGGTGCAGAACGCCGCCCAGGTGCAGGCGCTGGACCTGCTGCTCACCCAGATCGAGAAGACGATGGGCTTCGAGGTCGGGCGGATCGGGATCGAGGCCCAGATCGAGAACGCGGCCGGCCTGGTCAACGTCGACGAGATCGCGGCGGCCAGCCCCCGGCTGGAGACCATCATCTTCGGCCCGGCCGACTTCATGGCCTCGATCAACATGAAGTCGCTGGTGGTCGGCGCGCTGATCCCGGGCTACCCGGCGGACCCCTACCACTACATCCTGATGCGCATCCTGATGGCGGCGCGGATGCACAACCTCCAGGCCATCGACGGCCCGTTCCTGCAGATCCGGGACGTCGACGCCTTCCGCGAGGTCGCCGGGCGCTCGGCGGCGCTGGGCTTCGACGGCAAGTGGGTGCTGCACCCCGGGCAGGTCGAGGCGGCGAACGAGATCTACTCGCCCTCGCAGGAGGACTACGACCACGCCGAGCTGATCCTCGACGCCTACGACTACTGCACCTCCGAGGCCGGCGGGAAGAAGGGCTCGGCGATGCTGGGCGACGAGATGATCGACGAGGCCTCGCGCAAGATGGCGCTGGTCGTCGCGGGCAAGGGCCGCGCGGCCGGGATGGCCCGCACCACCTCCTTCGAAGTCCCGGAGGCCTGAGATGGGGCGGCTGGCGCAGACCGAGGGCCTCACCGACATCCAGCAGGAGATCCTGGCCACGGTCCGGACCTTCGTGGACAAGGAGATCATCCCGGTCGCGAACGACCTGGAGCACGCCGACGAGTATCCGGCGCAGATCGTCGAGGGCATGAAGGAGATGGGCCTGTTCGGGCTCATGATCCCCGAGGAGTACGGCGGCCTCGGCGAGTCGCTGCTGACCTACGCGCTGGTGGTCGAGGAGATCGCGCGCGGCTGGATGTCGGTGTCCGGGATCCTGAACACCCACTTCATCGTCGCCTACATGATCAAGCAGCACGGCACCGACGAGCAGAAGGCGCACTTCCTGCCGGCGATGGCCGATGGCGAGGTGCGCGCCGCCTTCTCGATGTCGGAGCCGGCCCTGGGCTCGGACGTCGCGGCGATCACGACCAAGGGCGTACCGTCCGCCGACGGCGCCGAGTACGTGATCAACGGCCAGAAGATGTGGCTGACCAACGGCGGCTCCTCCACCCTGGTCGCCCTGCTGGCCCGCACCGACCTGGGCGAGGCCGCGCCGCACAAGAACCTGACCACCTTCCTGGTGGAGAAGCCGGCCGGCTTCGGCGAGGTCGCGCCGGGCCTGACCGTCCCCGGCAAGATCCAGAAGATGGGCTACAAGGGCGTCGACACCACCGAGCTGGTGCTGTCCGACTACCGGATCCCCGCCGACCGGATCCTCGGCGGCGTGCCCGGCAAGGGCTTCGCCCACATGATGGACGGCGTCGAGGTCGGCCGGGTCAACGTCGCGGCCCGGGCCTGCGGCATCGCCGTCCGCGCCTTCGAGCTCGGCGCCGCCTACGCGCAGCAGCGCACCACCTTCGGCAAGCCGATCGCCCAGCACCAGGCCATCCAGTTCAAGCTGGCCGAGATGGGCGTCAAGGTCGAGGCCGCGCACGCGATGATGGTGCGCGCGGCCAAGGTCAAGGACTCCGGCCGCCGCAACGACCTCGAAGCCGGGATGGCGAAGTACCTCGCCGCCGAGTACTGCAAGGAGGTCGTCGAGGACTCCTTCCGGATCCACGGCGGCTACGGGTACTCGAAGGAGTACGAGATCGAGCGGCTGTACCGCGAAGCGCCGATGCTGCTGATCGGCGAGGGCACCGCGGAGATCCAGAAGATGATCATCGGGCGGCGGCTGCTGGAGGACTACAAGGCCAAGTAGGCCCCCGGCTCGGCCTTGCGCCGCCCCGCGCCGCCGCCGTGCGATCATGGCCGGGGGGCCTGCGGAAGGAGGCGCGGTCGTGAGGTTCGTGGACGATCGCGGGACGCTGCTGCACGTGGTGCGCGACGGCGGGACCGGGCCGGTGGTGCTGTTCGTCCAAGGGCTGGCCGGCGCCTGGTTCGAATGGGACCCGGTGGTGCCGCTGCTGTCCGGCGGGCACCGGCTCGTCCGCTTCGACCGGCCCGGGCTGGGCTGGTCGCAGGAGCAGACCGGACCCGACCGGTGGCCCGCGGCGCAGACCCTCGCCGGGGAGGCGGAGCGGCTGGGCCGGGTGCTCGACGGGGTCGGCCTCGGCGACGAGCGCGTCATCGTGGTCGCCCATTCCTACGGCGCCTTCCACGCCGAGGCGTTCGCCCGGCTGCACCCCGAGCGGATCGCCGGGGTCGTCTTCGTGGACGCGAGTGTGGAGCCTGACATCCGCCCGGCGGCCGGCACCCCGGGCCGCGGCGTGGCCCGGGCCGTCTCGCGCGGCACGCAGCTGCTCGGCCTGAACCAGGTGCTGGGTCCGGCGCTGCGGCGCCTGGTGTATCAGGCCGCGAGCACCACCCGCCGGGATCCGGACCCCGGAGCGGGCCGCGCCGTGTACCGGTCGAGCCGGGTGGCGCGGGCCGTTGCTAACGAGTTGGTGTCATATCGGGGCGTCGCGGTGGAGCTGCTGGAGCTCCGCTGCGAGCACCCGTTCCCAGAAGTGCTGGTGCAGGTGCTGGTGGGCACCGCGGGTGCGAGCGAGGGCGGATACGCGGCGCAGTGGCTCGAACGCCAGCGCGGATTCGCGGGGTTGTTTCCCGGTGCCGAAGTCGTAGAGTTGGCCGATGCCAAACACCTGATTGCCACGGACCGTCCGGACGCCGTCGCCACCGCCGTGCGCTCGCTGGGTTTTTGAGTGGTCGCTCCCGCTGCGGGGTCCGATTGCGGCAGGATGGTGCTTCGAGGCGGTTGATGAGCGCGAACGTATAGGGCGGGAAGCTAACAGTGGCGACTTACTACGTCATAGCGAGGATGGACGGGACACGCTTCGTAGGGCCGGACCACCACAAGGTCGACCTCTACGACGCCATAGAGCGGAACGTGACAACGTTCATCCCCTCGGCGTGGCAGGACCACGATCCACTCTCCATGGACGACGACGAGGCGTCGCCGAAGTCGGACGTCCCGGTGGGCCTGCTGGTGTATCCCGATCCGGCGCAGGCGGGCCTGGGCATCGCCGACGACATGACGCTGTCGCTGGGCATCGACGGCGGCTTCCGGATGTTCCAGCTGCAGGCGGTGCCGGCGCCGGAGCACTACACGCCGTCGAGCGCGGTCGGGGCCAAGGCCATCGTCACCCGGGAGTTCCTGGTGGTCGCCGAGGTGCCGGCCTGGTGGGCCTTCGGTCCGCACGGCCGCCACGTCAACGGCCTGATCACGGCCGTGTCGAACCTGGGACGCCAGCAGGTGGACCAGATCGGCGCCGGGATGGAGCGCACCGACGTCATCTTCGAGGTGGACCGCCGCGAGGTGCTGGACGCCGCGGACCTGGAGCTGATGCGCCACGACCGCGTCGGCGCCGCGCGGGTCGCGCGCGGCTACGCGCGGGCCGCCACCTATCGGGCCTGGGATCGCGACGCCGGCCTGTCGCGGGCCGCGTCGCTGATCGGCGACCTGGCGCACGCCACCGTGGTCGGCGACGTGCTCAGCGAGGAGCAGCTGGGGCTGCTGCTGAAGAAGCTGACGCCGCACATCTCCGAGGTGCTGCCGGCCGGCGAGATGGAGCCCTACGGGACCGTCGTCGTCGGCGACGACGACGAGGACTTCGAGGACTGACCGGCGCCGGGCGGGTCCGAGGCTTCGGGCCGGCTCGTCGCGGCTCGGATCAGCCCGGGCCCGGACCGGCGCGGAAGCCGCACCGGTTCAGCTCGGCGGCACCAGGCCTTCGGTCGGCGCGGCCGAAAGCTCCTGCTGAACCGGAACAGCGTCCTGAACCGGAACAGCGTCCTGAACCGGAACAGCGTCCTGGATCGGGACCGCGTCCTTGATCGGAATCGCGTCCTGGACCTGGATCGCGTCCTGCGTCGGGGCGGCCGTCGACTGATACTGCGGCGGCACCGCGTCCTGGACCGGGTACGGCGCGGGCGGCGGCATCGGCATCGGCGCGGGCATCGGGTAGCCGCCGGGGACCGGGCCGCCGTATCCGTACCCGTACTCGCCGTAGGGCGTCACTCCCTGCCAGCTCCGCGAGCCGGGGCCGCCGTACCAGTCGCCCTCGGCGTTGCGCAGCTTCTGCGTCCTGGTGATGGTCTGCACGTAGCAGATCGCCAGCACCGCGGCCACGATCAGCAGGGGCAGAGCGACCAACGCCGTGGTCGTCTGGGTCTGCATCGCCTCCAGATACGTGTGGGGGTCCCCGCCCTCGGCCTTGCGGACGTCGCTGTTCGTGCCGCTGACGCCGAACATCACGAACCAGCAGGCGACGAACGCCGCCCACCACCAGCCGGTGATGTAGCCGCCGCTGTTCACGTGCTTGCGCTGCCGTCCGGACATCGTGCCCTTGTAGACGTCGCGCGCCACCAGGCACGGGATGACCCACACCGCGAGCGGGATGAACCAGCCGCCGATCGACCAGCCCACGCTCATGGTGCCGTGGCCCGGGGCGTAGATCTCGGCGTTGTTGCGGGCGGCCCAGAACCAGCACATGAACACCACGATGGTGCCCAGGACCGTCAGTACCAGCAGGCCGTCGCCGGCCCGGACCAGCGAGTCCGAGGTGTCGGCGCTGTTCAGGTCGATCGAGACCGGATCGTTCAGGGCGGTGTCCAGCAGCGAGGCCCGCCAGCTCAGTGCGCCGATGCTCAGCAGGGCGAACAGCACGTCCAGGCCGAGCAGGACCGACACGGCGGTGCCCAGGCCGCCGACCGAGGTCTTGACCGGCCGCACCGGCTGGTGGAACCCGTATCCGTAAGGCGGCGGCTGGCTGTAGCCGGCGGCATGCGTCCCATACACGCGGGGCATCCCATCAGGGCTCGAGCCCGCCGTCAAGAACGTGGCGGACCTCACCGCCGCGCGTACTACTGACCGGTAGCCCTGTGCGCGAAGATGACAGCGGCAGCGCCGACCGGTGGAGGCGGCGACCGGGTGAAGGGATCCGTTCATGCAGTTCGGCCGGTACTACGAGGAGTTCGAGGTCGGTGCGGTGTACAAGCACTGGCCGGGCAAGACCGTCACCGAGTACGACGACCATCTGTTCTGCCTGCTCACCATGAACCACCACCCGCTGCACCTGGACGCGAACTACGCCGAGCAGACCACCGACTTCAAGCGCAACGTCGTCGTCGGCAACTACATCTACTCGCTGCTGCTGGGCATGTCGGTGCCGGACGTCTCCGGCAAGGCGATCGCGAACCTGGAGGTCGAGTCGCTGCGGCACATCGCGCCGACCTTCCACGGCGACACCATCTACGGCGAGACCGAGGTCCTGGACAAGACCGAGTCCCGGTCCAAGGACGACCGGGGCGTGGTCCACGTCGAGACCAAGGGCTACAAGCAGGACGGCACGGTGGTCTGCGTGTTCCGCCGCAAGGTGATGGTGCCCAAGCGCTCCTACGGCGACGCCCGGGGCGGCGAGCAGCCCGGGCGTCCGGTCCCGGCGGCGTAGCGCCGCGCCCGGGCGGGTCCGGGTCGGGCCGGGGCGGCACACCCCGCCCCACCTCGGCCCGCCGCCGCCATCCGGGTGACGGGGCTTGACGGATCGCCGCCCACCGGAGGACCGTCAGTCTCTATGAAGGCCGAGCCCAGCTGCCCACGCTGTGGGGGCCGGGTGCGCGCACCCGGACTGCTGTCCGCGACCTGGCAATGCGACCTGCACGGCAGCGTGCAGCCGCTGCAGCCGGTTCAGCCGCCGACGGCGAAGGACCTCGCCGAGGCCGCGGCGAACAGCCAGGTCCCGATGTGGATGCCCTGGCCGCTGCCCACCGGCTGGGAGTTCACCGGCGTGGTGCACGCCGGGGACGAGGCCGGCGCCCGGGCCACCGCGGTGGCCTGCGCCGGGCCCAACCCGTTCGGCGGCCTCGGGGAGCTGATGCTGATCGCCGAGGAGATGGGGATCGGCCTCGGGGCCCGGCTGGCCGGCATCGAGGGCCCGGACCCCGGCGAGATCTTCGAGGAGACCGCCGCGCACGCCAAGCTGTACGCGGCCGGCCGCTCCACCTCCATGTGGTGCGTCCCGGACACCGGGGACCGCGCGGTGTTCCTCGGCGAGGCCGGCGGCCTGTGGCTGTGGGCCGTGCTGTGGCCGCACGACGCCGCCCACCTGATGTACGACGACCTGGTGCTGACCGACCTGCGCGACGCCACCGGCGAGATGGACTGGATGCCGGTCGGCGGGCTGTCGGCCCGGCTGCTGGACATGTAGCGGGGCGTCGGCGACCGGGCCGGGTCACCGGTGCGGGGCGGAACCGGGCACGTCGGCGTGAACCTTGCGCGTGAACCCTGCGCATGAACCTTGCGCGTGAACCTTGTGTGAGCGCCGGTTCGCGGCCGCCGGAGGCCCGCCGCCGGTGGGCCAGAATGTGGCTGTGACCCACACTCCCCGCGACATCATCCTGCTCGGCTCGACCGGCTCCATCGGCACCCAGACCCTGGACCTGGTGGCCCGCAACCCCGACCGGTTCCGGGTGGTCGGCCTGGCGGCCGGCGGCGGCAACCCCGCGCTGCTCGCCGAGCAGGCGCTGGCCACCGGGGCCCGCACGGTCGCGGTCGCGAAGGGCAGTGCCGCGCAGGACCTGAACCTCGCCTTCTACGCCGCCGCGCAGCAGCGCGGGTACTCGGCCGGGGAGTTCAAGGTCCCGGAGATCCTGGCCGGGCCGGGGGCCGCCGCCGAACTGGCCGCGCGCCCGGCGGACATCGTGCTGAACGCGATCGACGGCGCGGCCGGCCTGACCGCCACGCTGGCCGCCCTGGACGCCGGCCGGATCCTGGCGCTGGCCAACAAGGAGTCGCTGATCATCGGCGGGGACCTGGTCACCCGGCGGGCCAAGCCGGGGCAGATCGTGGCCGTGGACTCCGAGCACTCGGCGCTCGCGCAGGCGCTGCGCGGGGGCGCGAAGGAGGAGGTCGACAAGCTCGTCGTCACCGCCTCCGGCGGCCCGTTCCGGGGCCGGAGCCGGGAGCAGCTGTGGGACGTGTCCCCCGAACAGGCGCTGGCCCACCCGACCTGGAGCATGGGCCCGCTGGTCACCTGCAACTCCGCGACCCTGGTGAACAAGGGCCTGGAGGTGATCGAGGCGCATCTGCTGTTCGACGTGCCCTTCGAGCGCATCGAGGTGGTGGTGCACCCGCAGTCGATCGTGCACTCGATGGTGCAGTTCGTGGACGGCTCGACGCTGGCCCAGGCCAGTCCGCCGGACATGCGGATGGCCATCTCGCTGGCCCTGGGCTGGCCGCACCGGGTGCCGGACGCGGCCCCGGCGATGGACTGGACCAAGGCCTCCACCTGGGAGTTCTTCCCGCTGGACGACGCGGCGTTCCCGGCGGTGCGGCTGGCCAAGCAGGTCGGTGCAACCGGCGGTACCGCTCCGGCCGTCTTCAACGGGGCCAACGAGGAGTGCGTGGGCGCCTTCCTGGGCGGCCGCCTCCGCTTCCCGGCGATCGTCGATACCATCGAACGGGTGGTCGCCGAACACGCCGGTTCAGCGAGCTCTCAGGGTGGGGACCTTACCCTGGAGGCCGTTCTGGAGGCGGACGCCTGGGCACGTGCGCGGGCACGTGAACTCACGGCCGGCTGAGAACGTGGAAGCAGGCATACCGTGCCGACGACGTTAGGTGGATAAGTGGGCCCGCTAGGCATCATCCTGTTCATCCTGGCGATCGTCGGATCGATCATGCTGCACGAGGCCGGGCACATGGTGTGCGCCCGCAAGGCCGGCGGCAAGGTGACCGAGTTCTTCGTCGGGTTCGGGCCGCGGCTGTGGTCGTTCCGCCGGGGCGAGACCGAGTACGGCGTGAAGGCCGTCCCGGCCGGCGGCTACGTCAAGATCATCGGAATGACGGACCTGGAGCCGATCGATCCCGAGGACGAGCCCCGCGCCTTCTACCGCAAGCCGCTGGGCTGGCGGCTGCTGACGCTGTCGGCCGGCTCGATCACGCACTTCCTGATCGCCCTGACGCTGCTGCTGCTGGTCCCGCTGACCTGGGGCGTGAAGTCGCAGGACCTGTCCGGCACGGTCGGCGCGGTGACCCAGTGCCTGCGGACCACGGCCGGGGAGTGCACGGCGGCCGACGCCCCGAGCCCGGCCAAGGCGGCCGGCCTGCGCGACGGGGACAAGATCGTCGCGGTCGACGGCGTGGCGGTCGGCGGCTGGCAGGACGTCGTGGACCAACTGCACAAGAACCAGCCGTCGCTGGGCTCGAACAGCCAGCCGACCGGCGCCCCGCGCCCGGTGCAGGTCACCTACGTGCGGGACGGGCAGCGGCAGACGACCAGCATCACCCCGGCCGTCGGCAACGTCTCGGTCGACCCGGCGAAGGTGCAGCTCGGCCTGATGATCGGGATCCAGGCCCCGCGCCTGGCCTACACCCACCCCGGGTTCCTCAACGAGGTCGGCAACGGCTTCACCACCTTCGGCTCGTTCGCCAAGGGCTCGGTGACCGGCCTGATCGACATCCCGGCCTCGATCCCCAAGCTGTTCCAGGCCACCACCAGCGACAAGCCCCGCGACACCAGCTCCCCGGTGGGCCCGATCGGCATGGCCAGCCTGTCCGGCGGCGTGATCGAGAACGAGGGCTACGGCGGCTTCCTGTACTTCGTCGCCAGCATCAACATGTTCATCGGCATCTTCAACCTGCTGCCGCTGCTGCCGCTGGACGGCGGCCACATCGCGATCGCGCTGTACGAGGCCGGGCGCCGCAAGGTGGCCAAGCTGGCCGGCCGTCCGGACCCGGGCCGGGTGGACCTGAACAAGCTGATGCCGGCCGCGTTCACCTTCCTGGTGCTGTTCGTCGGCCTGTCGCTGCTGCTGATGGCCGCGGACATCACGAACCCGCTGAAGTTCCCCAGCTGAGCCCCGGGCGCCACCCGGCGCTCCCGGGCGCTCCCCGGCACGACCGATGCGCGGCGGATCCGACGGATCCGCCGCGCATCCGCACCTTGTCCGGAAGCTGTGCTGGTCCTGCTGGTTCGCCAGGGAACGCCAGGTTTGCCGATCAGCCCCGCGCAAGGCTGTGACCTGCGCCACTGTGGCGCCGGTGAAGGCCAGGTGAAAATCTTCCGGGGGCGTTCGGGGCCGCCCCCGGAGTGCCGTAGCGTAATGGGTGAGCAGAAGACCATCCACGGAACGGTGAGACCTTGACCGCCATCGCGCTGGGCATGCCCGCACTCCCGACCAAGCCTCTGGCCATCCGTCGCAAGTCCCGCCAGATCATGGTGGGGAACGTCCCGGTCGGCGGCGACGCGCCGGTGTCCGTGCAGTCGATGACCACCACGCTCACCAGCGACGTGAACGCCACGCTCCAGCAGATCGCGCAGCTCACCGCGGCCGGCTGCCAGATCGTGCGGGTCGCGGTGCCGTCGCAGGACGACGCCGACGCGCTGCCGGCGATCGCCCGCAAGTCGCAGATCCCGGTGATCGCCGACATCCACTTCCAGCCCAAGTACGTCTTCGCCGCGATCGACGCCGGCTGCGCCGCGGTGCGGGTGAACCCGGGCAACATCAAGGCCTTCGACGACAAGGTCGGCGAGATCGCCAAGGCGGCCAAGGCGGCCGGCGTGCCGATCCGGATCGGCGTGAACGCCGGCTCCCTGGACAAGCGGCTGTACGAGAAGTACGGCAAGGCCACCGCCGAGGCCCTGGTGGAGTCGGCGCTGTGGGAGTGCTCGCTGTTCGAGGAGCACGACTTCCGCGACATCAAGATCTCGGTCAAGCACAACGACCCGGTGGTGATGATCAACGCCTACCGGCTGCTGGCCGAGCGCTGCGACTACCCGCTGCACCTGGGCGTCACCGAGGCCGGCCCGGCGTTCCAGGGCACCATCAAGTCCGCGGTCGCCTTCGGCGCCCTGCTGGCCGAGGGCATCGGCGACACCATCCGGGTCTCGCTGTCCGCCCCGCCGGTGGAGGAGGTCAAGGTCGGCATCCAGATCCTGGAGTCGCTGAACCTGCGCCAGCGCGGCCTGGAGATCGTCTCCTGCCCGTCCTGCGGGCGCGCCCAGGTCGACGTCTACAAGCTCGCCGACCAGGTGAGCGCGGCGCTGGACGGCCTGAAGATCCCGCTGCGGGTGGCGGTCATGGGCTGCGTGGTGAACGGCCCCGGCGAGGCCCGCGAGGCCGACCTGGGCGTGGCCTCCGGCAACGGCAAGGGCCAGATCTTCGTCCGCGGCGAGGTCATCAAGACCGTGCCGGAGGCGCAGATCGTCGAGACCCTGATCGAGGAGGCCTTCAAGCTGGCCGGCGAGATGGGCATCGAGATCGACGCCGAGACCGGCGAGATCATCGAGACCGTGAGCGCGGGCCTGTAGGACCGCGGACCGGGGTGCCCGCGCCGTTCCGTTACGGGATTCCGGCGAAGCTCCCTATTCTGGTCCTCAGAGCCATGGAGAGCTCCACGGTCACGGCTGCGCACCGAAAGGACGCATCGTCGGTGCGCGGTCGCCTCCGCGTCGTACAGTGAACTGGTGATCGTGCGATGAGCGTTTTGTCGAGGGTCCGCGGGACGGGCACCCGGACCCTGGGCGCGGCCGATCTGGCCGACGTCCAGGGCGTGCTGGCGCGCGACCCCGTGGCGAACGTCTTCGTGGCCTCCCGGGTCGAGGCCTCCGGGCTCGACGCCTGGCGGATGGGCGGCGAACTGTGGGGCTACCACGTCAACGGCCGCCTGGAGTCGGTGTGCTACTCCGGGGCGAACCTGGTCCCGGTCGAGGCCGGCCCGGACGCCGTCCGCGCCTTCGCCGAGCGGGCCCGCCGCCAGGGCCGCCGCTGCTCCTCGATCGTCGGGCCGGCCCAGAGCGCGGTCGCGCTCTGGGACCAGCTGCGGCCGTCCTGGGGCCCGGCCCGCGAGGTCCGGGCCGACCAGCCGCTGATGGTGATCCGCGGCTCCTCGCCGACGGTGGAGCCGGACTTCCGGGTCAAGCCGGTGACGCCGGACCAGATCGACCTGCTGCTGCCGGCCTGCATAGCGATGTTCACCGAGGAGGTCGGCGTCTCGCCGCTGGGCGACGACAACGGCAACTCCTACCGGGCCCGGGTCTCCGAACTCGTGCACGCCGGGCGCGCGTTCGCCTGGATCGAGGACGGCCACGTGGTGTTCAAGGCCGAGATCGGCGCGGTGACCAGCCAGGCCTGCCAGATCCAGGGCGTGTGGACGCACCCGGCGCTGCGCGGTCGCGGGATCGCCGGGGTCGGGATGGCCGCCGTGGTCGAGTACGCGCTGCGGGACTTCGCCTCGGTGGTGAGTCTGTACGTGAACGACTACAACGCTCCGGCGCGCGCCGTCTACCGGCGGGTGGGTTTTGAGGAAGTCGGCGCTTTCGCGTCGATTCTGTTCTAAATGTCCTGAGCTTTGTTCCAGCCGCCACAGTGTTGGGAATCCTCTGATGGGCGATTCCCGACACCGAGGGGGTGTTCATGCCCGAGGAGTACTCCGGGCCGGACGACGAGGCCGAGATCGAGGAACAGCCGACCTACGCCGCCCGGATCCGGGCGCGATTGCGCTTCCGGCAGCTGAGCGCGCTGGTGGCCTGGTCGATGTCGGTGGCGCTGGCCGGGGTGGCGATCGCGATCGCGATGATCTGGGTGCATCCGGAGCCGGGGCAGTGGCGCGAGTTCTTCCTCAATGTCACCGGCGAGGTCGGCGGCGGCCTGGCGGTGGCGTTCTTCCTGTCGCCGGTGTTCCTGGCCATCCGGTCGTTCGCGAACGAGAAGTTCGGCACCATCGCCGAGTACGCGCCGATGGCCGGCTACGAGCGCTTCCCGTACCTGAAGTTCATCGAGCGCCTGGAACGCTGCGACGACCTGGTGCGGATCATGGACACGTCCAGCAACATCCTCGACGTCACCACCGCCGAGGGCGACGAGGTCGACGAGCGGCACCGCTGCGTCACGGCACTGACGAACGTGCTCTCCGGCGACAACGAGGTCCGGGTCGAGATCCTGCTGCTGGACCCGACCTCCGACGCGGCCCGGCAGCGCAGCGCGGATCTGCGGGGCGAGGGCATCGACATCGCGGCCGGGGTGGGCCGCAACCTGGCCCTGCTGAACGGCGTCCGGCACCGCCTCCCCGAAGGCGCGCGCATGAAGCTGCTGGTGAAGCTGTACAACGCGACGCCGGCCTGTGCCTACTACCGCGTCGACGACCGGGCCTCCATCGCGTTCTACTCCCTGCGCACCGCCTCCGAGCAGGGCGCGCACGTCGACGTCGCGATGAAGGAGAAGCTCGGGAAGATCGTCAACGACCACTTCCGCGACATCCGCGCCGATCCCGAGAGCATCGACATGCTCGACTACCTGTACGGCACGCTGGTCGTCGGTCGGCGCAAGGAACACGTCGCGTGGATCGAACAGGACGACCGGCTCTACATCGCGCTGGCGTCGACGCGGGAGAACCCGGTCGCGTGGACGGCGGCGCCGAGCGCGGGCGGCGGAATCATCGCGCGGTTGCAGACCTACCGGCACGAGGACCGCGAGTACCGCGCGATGCGGCTGCTGCCCTGGGCCGAGTGCGGGGCGCTCGGGGTACTGATGGAGGAGAAGTACGGGGTCGAGTTCCAGGTGGTGTTCGAGCTGGCGCCGGTGGCCGGGGAGGTCGGCGGTGAGGGCGGCAGTGAAGGCGGCAGCGAGGCCGGCAGCGAGGGCGGTGTGGCGGTGCTGCCCGGACAGGTGGCGGCGCCCTGATAGGCGGCCGTCTTTGCGGGCGGGCGCACGGCTTTGGCCCGCGACGCGTGGTCGCGAGCCAAAGCCCTGCGCCGCCGGCTCAGACCTCTGCGTGCTGCTTCTCGTGGGCGAGGAGCGTGGCCTTGCATTCGAGGCCATAGAGGAAGTTCTTGCTGGAGCCGTCGCTGCGGACGATGCGGTGGCAGGGCACGAACAGTGCGATCGGGTTCGAGGCGCAGGCCGAGCCGGCGGCGCGGACCGCGTTCGGGTTGCCGGCGGTGGCGGCGAGTTGGGTGTAGCTGATCGTGCGGCCCGGCTCGACGGTCCGCATGGCGTCCCAGGCCCTGGTCCGGAAGGGGCCGGTGGCGCGGTAGGCGATGGTGACGTCGTCGATCGCGCCGAGGTCGCCGTCGAAGTAGGCGTGGACCTTCTTCGAGACGTCCTCGTGCGGCCCGGGCTCCGGCACCGCGGTGCCGAGCAGGCCCGCGAGGAACGCCGGGTCGTCGGTGAAGCCGGCGGCGTGGACGGTGTCCTCGGCGTCGGCGACCACGGTGAACGGGCCCGCCGGGGTGGCGATGGTGGCGTAGGTCAAGGTGCTCACTGGGTGTTCCCTTCGCTGGTGGTGGAAGCCCACAGGTGGAGTGCGGCGTAGGCGCGCCAGGGGCGCCAGGCCTCGGCGTGGGCGAGGAGCGCCTTCTCGGTGCCGGGCAGGCCCAGCGCCTCGGCCTGGCGCCGCAGCACGAGGTCGCCGACCGGGAAGGCGTCCGGGTCCCCGAACACGCGCAGCGCGATGTAGTCGGCGGTCCACGGCCCGATGCCGGACAGCGCCAGCAGCCTGGCCCGGGCCTCGGCGCGGTCCACGCCCCGGTCCAGCACCAGGTCGCCGGACGCGACCGCGGCGGCCAGCGTGCGGAGCGTGGCGGTGGTGCGCCGGGTCAGGCCCAGGCCCTCGTAGTCGCCCTCGGCGAGGGTCTCCGCCCGGGGGAACGGAAGGAGGGGTGCTCGATTGTCGATAAAGTGACCGACGGAATCAGGGTTCGAGTCCGCGGGCGGTTCGGGCACTGGCGCCGCCTCCGATGGGGGCACGGCCGCCTCCACCGCCACCAGTGCCGCCTCCGGCACCAGCGCCGCCTCCGCCGCCAGTTCCACCGCGGTGAAGCGCTGGACCAGGCGGGCCGTCAGGGTGCGGGCCGCGGCCACGCTGATCTGCTGGCCCAGGACCGCGCGGACCGCGATCTCGAAGCCGTCGACCGCGCCCGGGACGCGCAGCCCCGGGCGGGCCGCGACCAGCGGGGCCAGCGCCGGGTCGGTGCTCAGGGCGGCGGCCACCTGGGCCGGGTCGGCGTCGAGGTCGAGCAGGTCGCGGCACCGGCGGACGGCCACCGCCACGTCGCGCAGGTCCTCCACCGACAGCCGGGCGTGGATCACGCCCGCGTCGTCGCGCAGCTCCACCTGGCCAGTGCCGTGCGGCAGGCGCAGCGCCCGGCGGTAGACCGCGTCCGGGCCGGTCCCGGCCACCTCGTCGACGCCGGGCACGGCGCGGTCGCCGAACCAGCCGAGCAGGGCGCCGAAGTCGAACGGAGCGCGGTAGCCCAGGCGCAGGGTCAGGGCGCCGTCGCCGTCCACGGCGCTGCCGACCAGCTCGGCGGCCGCCGCGCCGCTGCCGAAGCGGGTGCGGATGTCGCTCGGAGTGGCGCCGAAGGCCTCCCGGACTGAGTCGTTGAACTGGCGGATCGAGCCGTAGCCGGCCGCGAAGGCGATGTCCGAGACCGGCAGCGACGTCGACTCCAGCAGCAGCCGCGCGGTCTGCGCGCGCCGGGAGCGGGCCAGCGTCAACGGGCCCACGCCGAGCTCGGCGACCAGGACCCGGTGCAGGTGGCGCTGGCTCACCGCGAGCGTCCGGGCCAGCTCGGCGACGCCGTCGAGCTGGTCGGCGGCGCCGTCGGCGATCAGCCGCAGCGCGCGGCCGGCCAGGTCGGCGCGCACGTTCCAGTCCGGCGAGCCCGGCACCTTGTCCGGGCGGCAGCGGCGGCAGGTGCGGAAGCCGGCGGCCTCCGCGGCGGCGGCCACCCGGAAGAACCGCACGTTCTCCGGCTTCGGCGTGCGGGCCGGGCAGATCGGGCGGCAGTAGATGCCGGTGGTGGTCACGCCGGTGAAGAATCGGCCGTCGAAGCGGGTGTCGCGGCTGGTCACGGCGCGGTAGTAGGTGTCGAAGTCGTCCTGCAGTTCGGAACCGCGGCGCGGAGCGCCTCCCTGCGGGTCGGTGGTCGGGTGAGGGGCTGGCCTGGACATACCTCGAGTCTGCCGCACTGGCGGCAATCGGACTGGCGGGATTCGGACCTGACCGTCCGTGGCGCCGGCCGTGCCGCCGTCGGCGGCGCTCTCAGCGGCGCGGGTGCCCCGCCGTGAACGCCTGTTCCCGCCAGTACAGGAACGCCGACTCCGGGTCCCCGGTGTACGCCCACGGCACCCGCACCGCATGCGACCCGATGGCGTCGAACAACGCCCGGGTCTCGTCCGTGTCCACCCGGCCCGAGTGCACCATGGCGTGCAGCAGGTAGTTCCGGTCCAGGTCGGCCTGCGCGTGCGGCACCGTCGCCGACGCCCGCCAGCTGCGCAGGACCTGGTCGACGTCGGTCGACACCAGCCGCCGCCCCCAGTGCCCGTGCGGCGACGGCCGCGTCGGCGGTCCGACGCCGACCGTCGTCGCCCGGTAGACCTCGGCGTGCCCGACCAGCGGCAGCACCGCCAACGGCGACCCGGTAGGCGCCTCCGCGGCCAGCCAGTAGGCGAAGTCGTACATGTCGGCGTGCGATCCGCACCAGGCCGCGAACAGATACGTCAGCGCCTCGTGGTGGCCGTCGCGGTGGAAGGCGTCCCGGGCGCGCATCTCCTGCCACCGGCGCCAGAAGCCGTCCCTCCCGGCCTGCCCCGTCCGCCGCCCGCGGTCGGCGGCGCGCGCCAGCGTCAGCATGATCGCCCACGGCGTCGGATCCGAGGGGGCCATCTCGGCGGCGTGCTCGCACAACCCCTGCGCCTCGGCGGCGGTCTCCAGGAATCCGGCGGCGCCGGACTGCGCCCCGCGCAGCGCGCGCACCGTCTCCACCTGGGCCCGCAGCAGCGCGGCGTCCGGATTCACCGGCTCCAGCACCTGCCACCGCTCCACCCACGAGGAGTTGGCCACCGCCTCGGCCAGCACCCGCACCCGGTGGCTGCGCCGGTCCCACCGCGGACCGGTCCCGCCGCGGCGGGTCTCGGCCAGCACCTCCCGCGCCGGACCCCACTCCCCGGACGCCAGCGCGTCCCGCGCCTCGGCCAAGGCGAGGTCGCCGAGCGCCGGGTCCAGGGTGACCCGGAGGACGTCGTTCCGCGTCTTCGCCGCCATACTTCCGCACGGTAGCGGCCTGACAGGTGATTCGGGAGGGGCAATCTGAGGGGCTTCGCGGCGATATCCCTCCGGTAATCGGCGAGCGATCTTGCCGGAGCCGGATATCCTCGCAGGGCAGAAGCACCATCGGACCGAGCCCCAAGGAGCACTCCCGTGATCTGGCGTATGTCGTCGCTGTTCCTGCGAACCCTGCGCGAGGACCCGGCGGACGCCGAGGTCCCGAGCCACAAGCTCCTGGTGCGCGGCGGGTACGTCCGCCGCGTGGCTCCCGGCATCTACTCCTGGCTGCCGCTGGGCAAGCAGGTGCTGGAGAACGTGACCCGCGTCGTCCGCGAAGAGATGGACCGCATGGGCGGCCAGGAGGTCCAGTTCCCCGCGCTGCTGCCCCGCGAGTACTACGAGGCCACCGGCCGCTGGACCGAGTACGGCGACAACCTGTTCCGGCTCCAGGACCGCCGCGGCAACGACTACCTCCTCGGCCCGACCCACGAGGAGATGTTCACCGACATGGTCAAGGGCGAGGTCTCGTCCTACAAGGACCTGCCGGTCACGCTCTACCAGATCCAGACCAAGTACCGGGACGAGGCGCGGCCCCGCGCCGGCATCCTGCGCGGCCGCGAGTTCCTCATGAAGGACTCGTACTCCTTCGACTTGGACGACGAGGGCCTGAAGCACTCCTACGCGCAGCACCGCGACGCCTACATCCGCACCTTCGAGCGGCTGGGCATCACGTACAAGATCGTCTCGGCGATGTCCGGCGCGATGGGCGGCTCGGCCTCCGAGGAGTTCCTGGCCACGGCGCCCACCGGCGAGGACACCTACGTGGCCTGTCGCAACTGTGGCTACGCGGCCAATGTCGAGGCCGTCGAGACCGCGCCCGGCGCGCCTCAGGACCCGAACTCGCACCCCGCGCTCCAGGTGCTGGACACCCCCGACACGCCGACCATCGACTCGCTGGTCGAGGTGGTCAACGGCCTTGGCATCGCTATCGAGGCCAAGGACACGCTGAAGAACGTCGTGGTCAAGGTCAGTTACCCGGGCGTGAAGGGCTACAAGGTCCTGATCGTCGGCCTGCCCGGCGACCGTGAGGTCGACCTCAAGCGCCTGGAGGCCTCGGTCGCGCCCGGCGAGGTCGAGCTGTTCGAGGCCGAGGACTTCGCCCAGCACCCCAAGCTCGTCCGCGGCTACATCGGCCCGGTCGGGCTGAAGGAGGCCGGCTACGACTACCTGGTCGACCCCCGGGTCGCGGTCGGCACCGCCTGGGTCACCGGCGCCAACGAGGCCGGCAAGCACGTCGCTTATGCGGTGGCCGGCCGGGACTTCGACATCGAGGGCACCATCGAGGCCGCCGAGGTGCGGGCCGGCGACCTGTGCCCGCGCTGCGGCCACGAGCTGTCCATCGACCGCGGCATCGAGATCGGCCACATCTTCCAGCTCGGCCGCAAGTACGCCGACGTCGCCAAGCTCGACGTGCTGGGCAAGGACGGCAAGCCGGTCCGCGTCACCATGGGCAGCTACGGCATCGGCGTCTCGCGCGCGGTGGCGGTGCTCGCCGAGCAGCTGCACGACGAGCTCGGGCTGGTCTGGCCGCGCGAGGTGGCGCCCGCCGACGTGCACATCGTGGCGGCCGGCAAGGACGAGGCCATCTACGAGGCCGCGAACCGCTTCGCCGAGGAGCTCGGCGCGCGCGGCGTGCGGGTGCTGTACGACGACCGGATGGGCAGCGTCACGCCCGGCGTGAAGTTCAAGGACGCCGAGCTGATCGGCATCCCCACGATCGTCGTGGTCGGCCGCAACCTGGCCGACGGCGTGGTCGAGGTGCGGGACCGCAAGAGCGGCGAGAAGACCGAGGTCGCGACGGCGGACCTGGTCGAGCACGTCCACGCGGTGGTCAAGGGCTGAGGCCCGCCGCCGGCGGACTCGGTGCTCCCGCCGAGTCCGCCGGGCATCTCGTCGGATCATCAGTGCGACGCGCAATAATCGCCCCATGGAATCTCCGACGCCGGGCACCGTCATCGCCGAGCGCTACCGCCTGACCCAGCCTTTGGGGTCGGGCAGCAGCGCGGTGGTGTGGGAGGCGCACGACTCCAGCCTGGACCGCCCGGTCGCGGTGAAGCTGCTGCACGGCGGCGCGGCCACCCACCCGGCGGGCCGCGAGCAGCTGCGCCGCGAGGCGCTCGCGCTGGCGCGCCTGTCCCATCCGCGCGTGACCACCGTCTTCGACTACGTCGAGTGGCCGCAGCCCGACGGCAGCTTCCAGCCCGTCCTGGTCACCGAACTGCTGACCGGGCTCAACCTGGAGGAGCGGCTCGCGCAGGGCCCGCTGATGGAGAACGACGCGCGGGTGGCCTGCCAGCAGCTGGCCACCGCGCTGGAGGCCGCGCACAAGGCCGGGATCATCCACCGCGACCTCAAGCCCGGCAACGTCATGCTGCTCTCCGACGGCGTGAAGCTGCTGGACTTCGGCATCGCGCAGGCCTCCTCCGACACCGACGCCACCACCGGCGTGGTGATCGGGACGCCGTCCTGCATGGCGCCGGAGCAGCTGACCGGCCGCGGCGCGCTGCCGGCCTCGGACGTCTACGCGCTGGGCTGCGTGCTCTACTGGTGCATCGCCGGGCACGCGCCGTTCCAGGGCGTGACCGTGGACCAGGTGGTCCGCGGCCATCTGCACCTGCCGCCGCCCCCGCTGCCCGCCTACGGCCTGCCGCCGCAGATCCTCGGCCTCTACCGGCAGTGCATGGCCAAGAACCCGGCCGACCGGCCCACGGCCGCGACCGTGGCCGGCGTCCTGGAGCTGCGCAGCGCGGCCGCCACGGTGGGCGCTCCGGCGAGCGGCGCGGCCCCGGCCGGCGAGCGGCCGCCGGCCAACCGCACGATGGTGATGCAGGCCTACGACCCGCCGCCGCCCACCTACAAGGCGGAGCAGGAGCAGCAGCTCCCGTACATGGCGCGGCGCATGCGGATCCCGTCGCAGTCCGACGAGTCGGACGGCTATCCGGCGCAGCCGGTCTTCGACGCCCCTGCCCCGCGCCGCTACTCCTGGCTGGTGCTGGTGATGGTGGCGCTGCTGGTCGCGGTGATCGCGGCGGCCGGGACGGCGATCTTCATGAGCGGCCGGGACGCGGAGAAGAAGGCCACTTCCTCGCCGCCGCCCGGGATCACCGGATCGCCGGCCCCGAACACGCCGGCCTCGCTGCCGACCACGCCGCCGAGCGTGCCGGGCACGACGGCGGTCAGCCCGCCGGCGGCCGGCGGCCCGCCGACCGCCGATCCGAGCGCCGACCCGATCGGCTACCTGGAGGGGATGCGGCGGCAGATCGACGGTTTCATCGCCCAGGGGCCCGACACGATCGAGCCCAACACCGGGCGTGACCTGCAGAACTCGCTGGCCGACGTGGAACAGAGCGTCCAGGCCGGGCAGCCCGACTTCAAGGGCCACAAGCTGCGGGACGTCCAGAACAAGGTCGACGACCTGCTGTCGCGGATCGGCGACGACGAGGACCAGAAGAAGATCGGCCACACGGCGGCGCACACGCTGTCCGACGAGCTCCAGCAGGTCGGCGACGCCATCGACAGCCACGGCTGAGCGGGCACGGCGCGCCGACGGCGTCGAATGGCCCGTCGGCGCCGGCGACCCCCGATGCCTCCAGCGGCTCCAGCGGCTCCAGCCGTCGTCAAGGCGGCCCGGCCATCCTGACCGTCCCCCTGCGAGGACCGTTCCCGGGTCAGCTCCGTTCGGGCAGGCCCGGGAACGCCACCGACGTGCCGCGCCAGCGCACCGCGCGCACCGCGGCGTCGGTCAGCCATTCCAGCCCGGTGCGCCGCACGTCGCCCGACGAAGCCTGCACCACGTCCGCGTACGAGGCGCCGAGCCGCTCCTCCAACTGGGCCGCCAACCGGGTGGCGTCGGCGGCGCCGGCGACCGGGAACGGCAGCGCGTAGGCCGGTGCCGCCGCGACCGGCTTGTCGCCCTGTGCCTCGATCAGGCCGATGAGGATGTCGCGCCGGGCCCGGTGGGTGTCGAACGCGTTCCGCGCGGCGTCGCGCTGCGCGCCGGCGAGCCGGACCGTCAGGACCCCGTAGCCGTACACCGCCGCGTGCTCGTTCTCCAACGCGGCCTGGAGCGGGGTCACGCCGCGCCGCCCAGCAGCAGTGCGGCGTGGCCGGACTCGGAGGCGGCGACCGACGCCAGCAGCATCGCGGTGCCGCCGTCGGTGGCCAGGATGTCGGCCGTCCGGGCGGCGGCGGCGTCCTGTTCGGCCTTGACCAGCGCCGCGACCGCGGACTTCGCGTCCTGGGGCGCGGCCGGGGAGGTGGCCGCCGTGGAGGTGGCGGCGGTGCTCGTGGCAGTGCTCGTGGCGGTGGTGCTCGTGGCAGTGGCGGTGGTCGGGGCCGAGGTCGCGGAGGGCGTCGGCGTCGCGCCGCCCTGATAGCCGTCCCTTATCGCGGCGGCGTGCGAGGCGTGCTCGGCCCGGACGGCGGTGAGCTTGGCGGTCAGCGCGGTGTCGGCGGCGACGGCCGGCAGCGCCAGCGCCGCGTCGTACCGGGCCACCAGGTCCGCCTCGGCGGCCAGCGCGCGGTCCCGGACCGCGTCGGCGGGGGCGGAGGGCGGTGCGCCGGACCCGGCGCCGGCGGCCGGACTCCCGGACTTGGCCGGCGAACCGCAGGCACCCAGTAGCGTCACACCCGACGTCATCAACACCATGCGTCGCGTCAGTATCACCGGCACCCAGCTCACCGGCCAAAGTGTAGCGATTCCGGGTGCCGCCCCGACGGGAGCGCACCTCGGCGTGGAACGGATACTGTGTTGGCTACGAGTTGCCTACCAGCGACTGCTACGCACAGCGACAGCACCCCGAACGGCTACCGCACGACAACTGCACAAGGAGAACGATGAGCACCCCCCGAACCGGAGCGCCGGCGGACCGGTTGCAAGCGCTGCTGGAGCCGGCTGTCACCGCCGCCGGCTACGACCTGGAGGCCGTCCGCGTCTCGCAGGTGGCCCGGCGGCGCCGCGTCGAGGTGACAGTGGACGGCGACCAGGGCGTGTCGCTGGACGCCGTCTCCGACCTCACCAGGGTGGTCTCCGACGTGCTCGACGGCCCCGAGGGCGCCGCGGTGATGGGCGATCAGCCCTACCTGCTGGAGGTGAGCTCGCCGGGCACCGACCGGCCGCTGACCCTGCCCAAGCACTGGCGCCGGGCGAAGGGCCGTCTGGTCCGCTGCGTGCTGCGCAACGGCGGCGACGTCACCGGCCGGGTGCTCGACAGCGACGAGGACGGCGTCCTGCTGGAGGTCGCCGGGAAGAAGAAGGGCCAGACCGAGGAGCGCCGCCTGGCGTTCGCCGACGTCGCCAAGGCCCGGGTGGAGATTGAGTTCTCCCGCAAGGATGACGAGACTGACGACCTCGCCGCCAGCGGCGACGTCGACGGCGACTTCGAGGGCGATGACGACGGCGCGGCCGACGACATCGACCTCGCCGACGCCGACGAGGCCGAGGAGGGCTGAGGACCATGGACATCCCCACCAGTGCGCTGCGCGACCTGGAGAAGGACCGCGGGATCCCCTTCGAGAAGCTGGTCGAGGACATCGAGGCGGCCCTGCTGATCGCGTACAAGCGCACCGACGGCGCCAAGCCGCGGGCCCGGGTCCAGGTGGACCGGGCCAGCGGCCACGTCACGGTGTGGGCGGTGGAGGACATCGAGGACGGCACCACCCGCGAGTACGACGACACGCCGAACGAGTTCGGCCGCATCGCCTCCACCACCGCCAAGCAGGTGATCCTGCAGCGGCTGCGGGACCACGAGGACGAGCAGACCTTCGGCGAGTTCTCCGGCCGCAAGGGCGACCTGATCACCGGCGTCGTGCAGCAGGGCCGGGACCCGCGCGCGGTGCTGGTCAACATCGGCAAGATCGAGGGCACGCTGCCGGCCGCCGAGCAGGTGCCGGGCGAGGACTACCGGCACGGCGAGCGCGTCAAGTGCTACGTCGTCGACGTCCGCCGGGGCCAGCGCGGCCCGCAGGTGACGCTCTCGCGCACGCACCCGGACCTGGTGCGCAAGCTGTTCGCGCTGGAGGTCCCGGAGATCGCCGAGGGCGCGGTGGAGATCACCGCGATCGCCCGCGAGGCCGGGCACCGCACCAAGATCGCCGTCCGCTCGCACCGCGCCGGGGTCAACGCCAAGGGCGCCTGCATCGGCCCGATGGGGGCCCGGGTCCGCAACGTGATGGCCGAGCTGCACGGCGAGAAGATCGACATCGTGGACTGGTCCGACGACCCGGCCGAGATGGTCGGCAACGCGCTGTCCCCGGCCCGGGTGTCGAAGGTCCAGGTCGTGGATCTGGACCAGCGCAGCGCCCGGGTGATCGTGCCGGACTTCCAGCTGTCGCTGGCGATCGGCAAGGAAGGGCAGAACGCCCGGCTGGCGGCCCGGCTCACCGGCTGGCGGATCGACATCCGCTCCGACGCCGAGCAGCCCGAGGAGCAGTCCTGATCCCCAGCCGCGACGGGCGGGGCGCGAGACGCCGAAGCGAGTGAGGGCCTCCCGACCGGGAGGCCCTCACTCGTGGTTCAGCGCCTACAGCGCTTTGGTGGCCGCCTCGGCCACCGCCACGTCCTGCTCGACCAGCCCGCCGGCCACGCCGATCGCGCCGACGACGGCGCCGTCCGCCGTGGCCAGCGGCAGGCCGCCGCCGAAGGAGACCAGGCCGCCGTTGGTGGACTCGACGCCGTAGATCGGGCCGCCGGGCTGCGACATCTCGCCGATCATCGAGCTCGGCACCGGGAACAGGGCCGAGGTTCTGGCCTTGCGCAGGGCGACGTCCAGTGAGCCCAGCCAGGCTCCGTCCATCCGTTGGAAGGCGACCAGGTTCCCGGCCGGGTCGACGACCGCGATGTGCACGCGGACGCCCAGTTCCCGGGCGGTCTCCTGGCCGGCGGCGATGAGTCGGGAAGCGGTTTCGAGGTTCAGAGTGCTCATGGCGTCCAGGCTGGCCGCCGCGGCGGCGAGCAACCAGAGCCCGGACGTTCCTGGGGACGGCTGCCCCAGGAACGCGCGCCGCCGCGGTGCGATGCTGGTCCGGTGAGCAAGCTCGGAGAGTTCCTGAAGGCGAAACGCGCGGCGACGGCGCCGGAATCGGTGGGGCTGCGCGCGGTGGGCAACCCGCGGCGGGTGAGCGGACTGCGGCGCGAGGAGGTCGCGCAGCTGGCGGCGATGAGCGTCGACCACTACACGCGGCTGGAGCAGGGCCGGGTGACGACCGCCTCGGACAGCGTGCTGAACGGGATCGCCACCGCGCTGCGGCTGACCGAGGCCGAGCGCACCTACCTGGGCGTCCTGGCCCAGCCGCCGGCCCGCTGCCCGGGCCCGGCCTGTGCCGACCGCTCGGTCCATCCGCTGGTCCACGACCTGATCGGTGCGATGCGCGACGTCCCGGTCCTGGTCATCGACCCGCGCGGGGACATCGTGGCCTGGAATGAGCTCGCGGTCGCGCTCTACTTCGACTTCGCCGAGCTGCCGCCGCCGGAGCGGAACATGGTCCGGATGCTGTTCCTGGAACCGCGGGTCCGGGGCATGCACCGGAACTGGGACGAGGTCGCCACGGCCACCGTGGCCCGGACCCGGATGAGCGCCGGCCAGCTGGCCGGCGACCGGCGGATGGCGGAGCTGGTCGCCGAGCTGCTGGCCGCGGACCCCGAGTTCCGCCGCCTGTGGGGCGGGCACCAGGTGCTGGCCAACGACACCTTCCAGAAGCTGTTCGACCACCCCGTGGCCGGTCCGCTGGTCCTGGACTGGCAGGCGCTGGCCGTGGCCGCGGACCCGGACCTGACGCTGATCGTGTTCACCGCGCCGGCGGGATCGGCGTCCGCGGACTCGCTGCGGATGCTCGGGTCGTGGAGCTTGAGCCGGGAAGTCTGAGCCGGGAGTCCGAGCCGCTCAGCCCGCCGCGGCCGGAGCCGCCGCCGGAGCTTCGGCCGAGAGCTCGGCCAGCACTTCGGCGAGCCGGTCCATCGACTGCTCGATCCCGAAGTTCATCCCCGAGGACAGCGCGCCCTCGCGGGTCTCCAGCGAGGGGAACACCGAGCGCTGCGTCAGCCGGGTGCGCCCGTCCACCACGCTGAACCGGTGGATCTCCAGCGCCACCTCGCCCGGCACGCCCTCGTACTCGAAGGTCTGGACGATCAGCGTGTCCGGCTCCACGGTGTGGAACACGCCGTTGAACGTCGCCCGGGCCTCGCCCAGGTGTCCGCCGTGGTGGGTGTAGCGGTAGCGCCCTCCGGTGCGGGCGTCGTACTCCTCGATGTCGATCTCCAGGTCCCGCGGCCCGAGCCAGCGGGCCACCAGGCCGGGCTCGGTGAGGGCCCGGAACAGCTGGGCCGGGGTGGCGTCGAAGTCCCGGGTGACGTCCAGGAACGGGGTGCCCTCCGGGGCGTTGATCGTCGTCGCGTGGTCGGTCATCGTTCTTCCTCCAGTTCCAGGGTCTCCTGCTTCAGCGTCTCCAGCACCGCGTCCAGCCGGCGGAACCGGCCCTCGGCGGCCAGCCGGTAGCCGTCGATCCAGCCGGTGAGGGCTTCCAGGGCCGCCGGGTTCAGATGGCAGGGACGGCGCTGCCCGTCCCGGGTGCGGGTGATCAGGCCGGCGTCCTCCAGTACCCCGATGTGCCGGGAGACCGCCTGTTTGGTGATCGGGAACAGCTCGGCCAGCTCGTTCACCGTGGCCTCGCCGCGGGACAGCCGGGCCACGATCGCCCGGCGCACCCGGTCTCCCAGGGCCGCGAAGGCCCGGTCGAGGACGGCGTCGGGGTCCGCCCCGCCCGCCGGTCCCGGGACCGGGTCCGCCTCATTGTCAACCATTATTTTGATCAACCATCCCTTTAATCAACCGATGTGTTGACTATAGGTCGGCGCCGACGCGGCGTCAACCCGGGCCGGGCGGCCAGGTGGGGGGTCCGGGAGCGGCGGGAACGGCGTCCCCCGGGTAACCCGGAACCGCGGATGTGATCGGAGGCGCTAGACTGAGACGTGTCCAGCCAGACGGATGCTTCGGCATGCCCCGCCACACCGGTTCGCCCTGTTCCGGTGCGCACGTGTGTGGGGTGCCGGGCAAAAGCGGCGAAGACGGAACTGCTGCGCGTCGTGGCGGTCGAGGGCGCTGTCGTCCCCGATCCGTCCGGGCGGGCGCCCGGACGGGGGGCGCACCTTCACCCCGATCCGGGATGCCTGGCCCTCGCTGAGAAGCGGCGGGCGTTCCCGAGGGCGCTGCGCGTGGACGGTCCGTTGGAAACAACGGCGGTCCGGGCGTTGTTGGAAAGCAGCTGAAGCACGAATCCCGTCCGCGTCGGATGCGCGGTGCGGGGAGCCACAGTGAAGCACAGCCCAAGTACTAGTCGGAAGCGGGTCGAGTCAGGCGATGAGCACTCGATGAGCAGCAACACGCGATGAGTACGCCCATGCAGTAAACAGACGGTTCGCGGGACAGACGCGGGCCGAAGAAGGAGTGAAGTGGCCAAGGTCCGGGTCTATGAACTCGCCAAGGAGCTCGGAGTGGAGAGCAAGGTCGTCATGGCCAAGCTCCAAGATCTGGGTGAGTTCGTCCGTTCGGCGTCCTCCACCGTTGAGGCGCCGGTCGTCCGTAAACTGATCGACAGCATTCAGGCCGAGTCCGGCGGTGCCAGGAGTGGCGCCCCGAGGCCGGCCCCGGCGCAGTCCGCGCCCGCCGCCTCCGGCGGCGCCCCCGCCGCGCACCGTCCGGCGGCATCCTCGTCCTCCGCGCCGCGTCCCGGCGCCCCCAAGCCCGGCCCGCGTCCGGGCCCGGTCGCGCCGAAGCCCGGCCCG